>NZ_CP084578.1:1810332-2112054 GCF_020410885.1 Sulfurimonas sp. SWIR-19
AGAGCGTCTCTTTCGGCAGAGCGAGACTCACTGTTGCTTTTTCTACAGGGGAAAGTGCACTGATAGTACGGGAAAGTTCGCCTTCCAATGCACGCAGATGCTTAATTTTTTGATCAAAGCTTGTAGCACCGAATTCCTGCTTGTCAAAAAGTTCAAATCCTACACCTCTGTTTTTTGGAATACCCAAAGAGGCAATGGAGATTCTCTCTTTATACACAATGTTACGAGGCACTTTGATAACATTGTTTGCTTCAATTTTATAAGGAATATTGTCTTTTTCAAGCTGTTCTACAACTTTTGCAGCTTCTGAGGGTGTCAAAGAATCAAAAAGTACTTCATATCTGTCAAGTGAAGTTTTTTTGGCAGTAAAAACAACTAAAAAAATCAAAAAAGCAACAATACCTATTACAGCAGCTGCTATAATCATTTTTTGCTGTTTTGTAAGTTTTGCATACAAAACTGATAATTGCGAAAAAAGTACTTTAAAATCCATCAACTTCCCATCTTAAATTTTATAATAACAGTGATGCAAGTTCAAAAAAACGGCTGTTTTGCTCTTTTGTTCCGACAGTTACACGAATTGCATTCATTCCATAGCCACTTAAATCCCGTACTATCATTCCTTTACGCAATAAAGCATTAGAAATTTCTGTCGAATTCTGTGTGTTATTCAGACATAAAGTAACAAAGTTTGTATAACTCTCTATTATATCTATTTTTTGCTCATTTGCAAACTCTTCATAGCGTTTCATCTCTTGGAAATTTAAAGCGATACAATTATTTACAAATTCTTCATCTTCAAGTGCAACACTCGCAGCTTCAAGTGATAATGTCGTTATGTTAAAAGGCGGTCTCAGTTTATAGAGTTCTTTTATAATATTTTCTGACGAAATACCATACCCGACACGCATGCCTCCAAGTCCGTAGGCTTTTGAAAAAGTACCCAGATAAATGACATTTTCAAATTTTTCAACCAACTCTTGAGGCATAATTTTTTTACTTTTATCTTTATATGCGGCATATTCCATATAGGCACCGTCTACAACAACCAAAGTATCATTGTCAATCTTTTCTATAAACTCCATCAATTTGTCTGTATCTATCGCATCCCCTGTCGGGTTATTCGGTGTACACAAAAAAATTATCGCAGGATTTGTCTCTTTATAAAGCCCGTAAAACTCATCCAAATCATGCTCCTGTGATGCAGTTCTCACAATCTCTGCTCCGACATGTTTTGCATAAATCTCATACATTGCGAAGGTCACACTGTTCATCAGTATTTTGGAATTTTCATCAGCTTTTGCATGCATAATAAATTCTATAACCTGATCACTGCCACTGCCGATAATAAGATTTTTGTGTTCCAGTGCATATTTTTTTGTTAATGCATTTTTAAGTTTAAGCATACTGTCATCAGGATAAAGTGCCATATTCGGTATAATTTTTGCCACGGCGCTTTGCACTTTGGGGGAGCATCCGTACGGATTTTCATTTGAAGCAAGTTTTACAATATCTTTTGGTTCTATGCCGAATTCACGTACGACAAGTTCGATAGGCTTGCCCGCCTCATAAGTCTTGATATTTTGCAGTTTTTTATTAAATTTCACTCTTCACCCTTTACGTAACTTCCAAGCCAAGTGACTTCGTCTTTATGTTTTTGTATAACTTTTTGAATCTTTTCCTCATCTATATGACCATAAAAGTCTATATAAAACCAGTAGCCAAAACCACCTTTGTCTCTTGAGGGACGAGACTCAATTTTTGAAAGATTTATATTCTCTTCTTCAAAATCCTGTAAAAAACGCACCAGAGAACCAGCTTCAACAGCGTCTTTTAATCGTACCAGTATCGAAGTTTTATCATTTTCACTGACAGCATTTTTAAAATCACTTAAAATGACGAAACGCGTTGTATTGTCTATGGCATCTTCAATGTTTTCAAACAGAGTAGGAAGTCCATACAGTTTTGCTGCAATATGAGAACATATTGCAGCTGAATTTGGCTCACGTGCCGCCAAAATGGCTGCTTTTGCCGTCGATTCTACCGGGATCAGTTCAACATTGATCAAACCGTGTTCATTTAAAAACTCCCGACACTGTCCAAACCCTTTGTCTTTTGAGTAGATTTTTGTAATATCCTCAAGTTTTTCTGCCTTTGTAGCAAAAGACATGTGAATTGGCATATAAAGTTCTGCAACAATTTTCATAGAACTTTTTGCCAGCAGATCAAGTGTCTCTCCAACAATTCCGTCACGGGAATTTTCAATAGGCACAACGGCAAACTTGGCACGGCCAGATTCAAGTGTTTTAAATACAGAAGCGATAGAGTTTAAAGAAAGATAGTCACTCATAGCCCCAAAACGGCTCTCAGCCGCCTGATGCGTAAAACTCCCTTCAGGCCCCAAATAGGCTATACGTTCCGGCAGTTCCAAGTTTCTTGCAACAGCAAAAATTTCTAGAAATATCGCTTCTATCGCTTTGTAATTTAACAGTCCGCCCTCTTTTTCATTCAAAGAAACCAGTCTGTCAATAATTGCTTTTTCACGTTCGGGTCTATAGATTGCGCCACCGGTCTCTTTTTTAATTTCTCCGACTCTCTGGACAACTTTCATACGCTTATTCAACAGTGTAAGCATCTCATTGTCTATTTCATCTATCGCTTCTCTACAGTCATCTAAAGTTTTCATTATTGCTCCATCTTGTGGCGGATTAAAATATCCTGCATATTTTTGTATATAAAATCGGGAATGTTTGCTTCTTTTAAAAAAGGGACAATTTCCTCGGCACTTTTATATTTTCCGCTTGTTACAAAGAGTGTTTTCATGCCAAGTTCTTTTGCTCCGCCCAGGTCACCTTTGACATCATCACTGATGATAGTTATATTTTGAAAATCTGCGGCAGGATTTTGTCTTTTAATTCTTTTGAGTGCTTCATTGTAAAATGCCTGACTCGGTTTGCCTACAACATCATAAGAGCAGCTTGTCGCAAATTCAAGCATCTTCAAAATAGCACCTACTCCAGGGTAGCGCCTGTTGTTTTTTGCATAAATAGATGTCTCATGCATACCGACAAGTTTCGCACCATCAAGTAAAAAATCTATCATTTGCGCATATTCATCCGCAGAAAAATTCTCTTTTATGGCAATCAGTACTGTTTTGGGATTAGTGTAGTCAAGTTTGTATCCCATACTTTGCAGTGTTTGTAAAAATTCTCTGGCACCATATGCGGCCACAGCCTCTTTTTCGACACGGGATTCCAGAAGCATTAAAGGGTCAAGGTACTTTGTCGCGTCAAACTCAAAACCCAGTCTGTTCAGATATGCCAAAAAATCCTGTGATGCTTTTTTTGTATTATTTGTTATGATCATATAAGGGATATGCTCACGGTTGAGCATTTGTATAAACTCCCTGCTTCCGTCTATTGGAGATTTGTCTTCATCACTGATAAGCGTTCCCTGCACATCTATAAAATACATTTTAATCTACTAAAAATTCTTGTTCTAGACAGATAAGATCTTCAAAGCACTCTCTTTTTCTGATAAGTCTTGCTTTGGAGTTTTCAACAGCAACTTCTGCACTTCGTCCACGTGTATTGTAATTGCTTCCCATACCAAAGCCATAGGCACCTGCACTGTGAATCACAAGCAAATCATTTCTCTTTAACTCCGGCAGAGGATAGTTTTTCGCAAAAAAGTCACCGCTTTCACACACCGGACCGACTATGTCTACTTCTCTTACCGGATCTTTGTTCTCTGTAATTGCTTCTATCTTATGATATGCATTGTAGAGTGATGGTCGAAGCAGATCATTCATCGCACCGTCAACAACAACAAATTTTTTGTCACCATTTTGTTTTTCATAAAGAACTCTCGTCACAAAGTATCCTGCATTTGCCGTCAAAAATCTGCCCGGTTCACAAAGAATCGTCAAATCCAGTGCCGTAAGTGTTCCTAAAATTGCCTGTGCATAATCATATGGTTTTATCGTCTCTTCATTGTCATATTTGACGCCAAGTCCGCCACCGACATCAAAAAACTTCAACTCTATATCAATAGCCTGCAGTGAACGTACCAAATCTGCAACTATTTCGGCAGCTTCTCTTATCGGCTGCAACTGTGTCAGTTGTGAACCTATATGAAAATGAATACCGACAGGATCCAGATACTGGGAATTTTTAGCCTTGATATACATACGTTTGGCACTTGAGAGTTCTACACCAAATTTATTGTCATGCAGTCCGGTAGAGATATAAGGATGTGTCTGCGGGTCAATATTGGGATTTACTCTGATACTTATGCGTGAAGGTTTGTCCAGTCTCTTGGCAATAGCCTCAACCCGCTCAAGTTCCGCTTCGCTTTCAACATTGATATATAAAATATCTTTTTCTATCGCTTCACGTATCTCTTCATCACTTTTGCCGACACCAGAAAATATAATTTTATAAGCGGGGATTCCTGCCAAAAGAGCACGACGCACTTCTCCGATAGAAACACAGTCAGCACCACTGCCCATTTTTGCAAAATGACGCACAACGCTTAAATTTGAATTTGCTTTTACTGCATAGGCAATAATAGACTTACGTCCCCTGAATGCCTCTTTTAACTCTGTATACTGTGCGGACATATAATCAAAATCATATACGTACAAGGGTGTTCCATACTCATCTGCCAATGCTTTAAAATCAATCATAAAAATTCCAAATATTTTTTAGATGATTTTATCTAAAATGTGCTTAGAAGTGCCTAAGACAGTAGTGTTCTGTGTCTATACCACTGAAAAAAGGCCAATAGAGCCAATATTGCAACAGGAAGGACTATCCCTATTTCACTCGGTATCACTTTATTGTTTGCAAGCTTTATCAGAAAAAAGAGAATCCCCCAGGTGAGCAAAGTTGCCAGAATTGCACCAAATGTAAAAAGCGAAACATTCAAAAAGCGTACACTCATTGGGACAAAGAAAAATATTATAACAATCAGACACGGAACAAAAAAAGGATAGATAAATATTTTATAAAGTGCTGACTTGATATTATCCGTATTAATGTTTTGTTTATTCAGTAAAAGCATAGCATCAACGGCATCTATAATTGTAAAATTCACTTTTCCCTCATATACCTGGTCAAGCATTTTAGGGCGGAACCCTTCTAAAATTTTCAAATCTTTTGCTTTTGTGACTTTAATACCGGGTGAGGCAAGAGACAAATCATCAGGCTTTGTAATGATGTCAGCCTGCCTGATAAACCAGTAGTTGTCTGTGTATCTGGCTGACTTGGCAACAACGACCTCTTTTAAAGACTCATTGCTAACACTAAATACACGAATATTCTTTGCAGTTTCCTGCAGAGGAAGCAGTTTTGAAAAATATATGTACTTTCCCCTGTAGGCAAAAAAAAGATCGCGTGTGGGACTTAAATATTGTGAATTCTTTTTAATATTTCTGGAAAACTCTTCTGCTCTGGCAAAATTCGACCAGGCATGCAGCGCTATAAAAAGTACGATAACAGCGGTAGAAACAAGAACAAAGGGGCGCAAAACATCTACTCTTGAATATCCCAAAGAAAAAAACGAAACAAGTGCATTGGAGCGGATAAGATATATTTTTGTAGATATCATCCCAAATACCAGTGCGATTGGCAGTAAAATATCTATGGCAGAAAATGATTTGTACACCAGATAAATCAAAATAAGGTTTGCCGATGACTTGGATAAATCCTGGGCACTGCCCATATAGTCAAACCCGACAACAAACAGGACCAAAGCTGTCAGTATAATCAAAAAATATTTTATATAGTGCCATGAAATATATCTGAATGCTAACATTCCATTGCCTTTTGGGAGTATTTGCACCGTGTCTCTTCCAATGAATGTGTCAGTAAAAACTCTACTGCATCACAACATTTATCTATCCATTCAGGCAGACATTTTTGTTCTGTTGCGCTAAAAGGACTCAATACATAAGAGGCGACTTCTCCCTTATGCGTTGGTTTTGCTATACCCATTCTTACTCTGACATATTCACGGGATATTTTTGAATCTATTGATTTGAGACCGTTATGCCCGCCATGTCCTCCGCCTTTTTTAAAACGCAAGGCACCAAAGGGAAGATCCAAATCATCATGTATTACAACAACATCTTCAATTTTGTAAAACTGCTTGACTTTTACAACAGATTCTCCGGAAAGATTCATATATGTCAACGGTTTTAATAAAAAATGATTTTGAAATTTATAGAGTTCACCTTGAAATGATGAGGAGGAGATCTTACTGGCATTATGACGACGAATCAGTTCATCTATAACCATAAAGCCGATATTATGGCGTGTAGCTTTATAGTCGGATCCAGGGTTTCCCAGCCCAACTATAAGCATATTGCTACTACTTAGCTTTGATAATACTTAGTACGGCAACACGGTCAGCATCTGTAAATTGTACATTTTCAGTTACTTCGATGTCACGAATAAGCTTAGCGTCACCAATATCCATATCTGTTACATCAATTGTAATTGCTTTTGGTAAATCTTCAATCTTTGCTTTGACTCTTAAACGTCTTTTTGAAATATTTACAAGTCCTTTGTTTTTCACACCGATTGAATCACCGACCGCTTCAACAGGAACCATATAGTGTGTTACAACACCTGGCTGTGCCACCATTAAATCTACATGTAAAAGCTTTCCTGTTACCGGATGAGACTCATATGCCTGAACAACAACCTGCATCTCTTTTCCATCAATTGAAACCGGAAATGCCAATGTATTTTTATTACGAACAGTACGGATATACTCATTTTCTTTAAATGCGGCATTGATATTTTCAAGCCCTTTTCCGTAAATATTCGCAATTAGATAACCATCACGGCGAAGCGCTTTTGTGCCCTTTTTGCCAATACTCTCTCTAACTATACCTTCTAACATATGAAGTCCTTTGTCTTTTAAAATAGGCGCAATTATACAGTTTTATGGATTAAACTTTACTTTAAATCAAAAATATCATCATCGTCAGAAGATATTTCAACTTTTGGCAGTTCATTTTCTTCAGCCATATCTGCCATTGTTCCGCTTATAAGTCCGTTCATTTTCAGTTCTACATCAGAAGCACTCGTCGCATTGTTAAGCGCTTCTTCTTTGGAAATGACACCTTCATTGTAAAGATCCAGGATAGCCTGGTCAAAACTTTGTGATTTGTAATGCTCTTTTCCTGCTTCAATTGCATCACGAATTTCGTAATCTCTGTTTTCCAAAATGAGTTTTTCAATTGTCGGAGTACGCACTAATACTTCAAGAGCAGCACGACGCCCTCCATTAAGTGCAGGGATAAGCCTTTGGGATATGACTCCCTGCAAAACACCTGCAAGTGAAAGACGCACACGGTTTTGTTCCTCTGTCGGAAACTGCGCAATAATACGGTTAACAGTTTCTTTTGCATCAACAGTATGCAGTGTTGAAAAAACAAGGTGACCGGTGTCTGCTGCGTGCAGTGCAAGGTTTATCGTCTCCTGATCCCGCATTTCCCCTACCAGAATAATATCAGGGTCTTCACGAAGTGCTGCACGCAGAGCCGTTCCAAAAGAGAGTGTATCCTGTCCTACAGAACGCTGATTGATGATACAGTTTCTGTCCTTGTGCACAAATTCAATCGGATCTTCAATGGTAATGATGTGCTTTTTCTTCGTAAAATTAATCTCATTGATAAGTGCTGCAAGTGTTGTAGACTTACCGCTTCCCGTAACACCGGTTACAAGGACTAAGCCTCTTTCTCTTTGTGTAAAACTTTTGACAATATCCGGTAAATGAAGCTCTTCAAATGAAGGAATTTTGATAGGAATCACACGAAATACTGCCGATACTCCGTCCATCTGAAAAAATATATTGACACGGAAACGATTGTTTTCATCATAAGGATATACCAAATCGAGCTCTTTTTTTGCAACAAACTCAGCAAAACGCCCTTTTAAAAGTTCTTTTGCAAATATCAGGGCATCCTCTTTTGTTAAAATACCACCGGAAAACTGAACAATATTTCCATTGATCCTTGCCCGAATTACAGCATTGGCCTTTACATGTAAGTCACTGCCCCCGACCTCTATCATCTTTTTGAGGTGCAGGCGTATTTTTTTTAACTGCTCAAATGTTAACTTACTGACATCAACCTCAGTATTCATAATGCCTCCAATATCTCTTGAAATGCTTTTTTAAATGCTTCCAAACCATCATCTATTTGCTTTTGCAGCACTTCATCCATTTTAACGCCGGTATCTTCTATCTGTGTAAAATGTCTGTTAATGATTTTTTTATCAATCGGCAAAGCTGCTTTTTTAGAACCATTATGTGCATGGAAAGCTTTTATGGTATCTACAGGGGCTGTGTTGACACTGTTATACGCCAACAGTTTTTCGATGTAATAATAGGGCGGCAGAGAATCGTCTTTTACTCCGGTACTGGCAAAAAGAGCCCGGCATCCTTCTACATTCATACTCTGAATCTCTTCATAGATGACAGAAGTATTGTATATGCCAGTCAATCCTGTTTCTATACCGTTCTCTTTTAGGAGTGTATCAAGTGCCCGGTCGATTCTGCTGACAAAAATACTGATAACAGTAGGCACGCTTTTGCCATATATTTCACTCCCTTTTTCAAAAGCCTGTGCACAGTATATAGCCTGGGATTTTTTAAAAATCAATGTTGCATTCACAGGAATTCCAACAGATGTCAATGCCTGCATCGCTTCATACCCAGCTTCTGTGGCAGGAACTTTTATCATAACATTTTCTCTGTTGATTGCCTTAAAAAGCCTTTTTCCCTCTGCAGCAGTTGCCTGTGCATCATCACACAAAAAAGGATCAACTTCTATACTGACATATCCGTCATCCCCTTTCTCATACAAAGGTTTTAAAATATCTGCTGCTTTTCGTATGTCATATATTGCCACTGCTTCATATTTTTCTTTTGGGGAGAGCGCATCAAGTGATGCAAGTTGCTCTTTGTACGCAGGAGAACTTAAAATTGCATTCTTAAATATAGCCGGATTTGAAGTGGCTCCGTTGATTATTTTTTTGTCTATAAGTTCTTTAAACTCTTTGTCCAGGTAATCTCTTTCTATAAAATCAGCCCATAATGAAAACTTCAAATCTTCTATATACATTTTATCTCCGCTCTTTTGTAATTTATTTCAATCTATTATAACCCAATCAATCTAAAATTAAGCTAGTTTCTTTGGTACTTTAAAATGAAATACAGTACTGTTTTTTTCACTCTTCACCTCTATTGTTGTGTGAAACTGTTTTTGCATTATCATTTGTGACATGTAAAGGCCAAGTCCTGTACCATTCTTGCCTTTTGTACTGAAATAAGGTTCAAAAATAGAATCAATATGCTCCTTTTTTATCCCTCCCGCATTATCTTCAATTTCTAACTGCAAAGCATCTCCCAGGTTTTGAACACGAATAATTATTTTCGGATCTTTGATCTCTCTTGCAATAAGTTCATCAACGGCGTTATTTAAAATATTCAGCAGTACCTGAATAAGTTCATTGGTATATGTATTGATAACTGCACTGTTTTTTTGCATATATACAATTTTTATATATGTTTCTTTGAGTCTCGGTTTAGTAAAATTAATCGCTTTTTGTATCAACTCGTTTATCTCTATGGTACTTATCTCTTTTTTTGGATGAAAATAGGTCTGAAAATCATCAATCGTGGTCGAGAGATAGGCAATAGTATTGTTGATATCTTCAAAAGCGGTTTCATACTCTTTTTCTCTGATCTCTTTTCCCAACAGACGTTTTACCTGTAAATTTGATATATTGAGAGTAACAGTTGAGAGTGGCTGACGCCATTGGTGGGCTATCATGCTTATCATCTCGCCCATAACCGCCTGCTTGGACTGCACAGACAATATTTTATCTTTTTTCGTCAGTTCATCCAGCTGCTTTTTCAGCATATTTTTCTGCTCAATGATTAAACTTGCCGCTTCCTTCATACGCTTTTGATAAAAATAGATAATGATACTTACAAGAATAAGCACAAAAGAGATATATGTCACCTGAAACAGAGAATATGATACATGTACTAAAGGCTGTAGCGGTGCAATGAGCAAGAAAAACACCATTGCCGCAACCCAAAAAAACACATGTCTGTCATTTCCAAAATAGAGCAGAACAATAGGATAGGTAAAAATCCATATATGTTTTAATTCTTCAGGCTTGCTCATATAGACCAGGAGTAAAAACAGTATACTGTACTGCAGAGTCATCATAAAAGATATGACTTTAAAATACTTTTTATTGATACGTAAAGCCAACATGAGTACAACAGCACTCAACAATAAAACAGTTTCTACAGGAATAAGTGTCGGTGTTGCTCTGAGAATATTTGCACTGATTCCAAAAATCAATCCGGCAAAGGAGAGTAAAAAAACAATATTCACCATTTGAAATTTATTTTTCAATTCACTTTCATCTTCTTTAAAATCCCAGCCACTGGTAAAAAAGTTGTCTAACAGTTTGTTTTTCATGGTAAATATATCTTATCCTGTAGTTCTTTATACTCACTTTGCACATCACTGTCCAAAGTAATTCCACCGCCGCTTTTATAAAGATACCCCTCGGCACTCTTTTGTATAAAACGTATCATCACACCGCTGTCCAGGCTGTTCCCGTCAAACACACCAAAAACTCCACTGAAAAATCCGCGGGCATATCCTTCAATATCTTCAATAATATTGACAGTACTTTTTTTGGGTGCACCGCTGATACTCCCTGCCGGAAGAAGTGTTTGTAATATCGTACCGAGTTCTTCCTGCCAGTTTACATGTAAAGAACCGCTTATATGGGAACTTATCTGTAAAAGTTTCTTCTCTCCGGCTTCTATGGTCTGTATATAACGAAATCTCTCTACTCTAACATCAGAAGCAACCATGGAAAGATCATTTCTGAGTAAATCCACTATCATAATATGCTCAGCCATCTCTTTTGCATCGGCTAATATTTTTTTCTCGGCATTGACTTTGGCAGCGTCAATAGTGCCTTTCATCGGAAAGGTATGAATCGTATTGTCGGCAATCTGTATAAATTTTTCAGGAGAAAAGCAGAGAAACTCATCTTTATAACGCAGTTTATAATACGCATTTGCCATCTTGAACATCTCTTTTAAAGTAAGATCTGTTTTTACAGGTGTCTGTTGGGTTAGGTTGATGATATAGGTCTCGCCTGATTTAATCTTTTCAATAACAGCATCAAATTTTTTTTTATACTCTGAAAATTTTATGGGATCAGCCTTAAGGGTATGCAAATGTTTTTTGAAACTGTACTTTTCGTTAATACAAAATTCTATATCTTCTTTTTCCAGATCCTCAAGAAGAACTACCTCAACATTTTCCCCTTTGAAGTCACTTATAAACAAAAACGGCTTTTTCTGTTTTGCCAAAACATTTATTTTCTCAAAACTCATGCAATCAGTTTTTTGAGTATAGCCATTCGTATATTAACCCCGTTACTCACCTGCTCCAAGACCTTACAACGCTTGTCTTCAAGCATTGCATCACTGATATCGATATTTCGATGGACCGGCCCCGGGTGCAGGAGTATAATATCTCTGTCGCCGACCAACTCTTCTGTAATACAAAAATCACTTGCATAATCTTTGAGTGAGGCATAACTTTGCGAGGAGTGTCTCTCTGTCTGTGTACGCAGACTCATAACAGCATCAACCTCATCAATGATTTCCTGCAGATAATGTGTCGTTCTCAAATGCGTTTTTGGTAAAAAATGCGGCGGTGCCACCAAAATCACCTCCATGCCAAACCGTGTTAGGAGTTCTATATTTGAATTGGCAACGCGGGAGTTTTTAATATCTCCGACAATCGCGATTTTTTTTCCTTCAAGTGAACAAAAATGTTCCATCAGTGTATACAAATCCAAAAGCGCCTGAGAAGGATGTGCATGGGCGCCGTCTCCGGCATTGACAATGCTTGCCTTGGTATGCTTTGAAAGAATCTGGGGCACACCCGCATTTTCATGACGGACTATGATGGCATGCGGTCCCATAGCATCAAGATTCATTGCAGTATCTACAAGTGTCTCCCCTTTTTTTGTAGAACTTTTTGCAACATCAAGATGCACTATTTCAGCACCGAGTCTTTTTGCGGCTATTTCAAACGAACTTTTTGTTCGTGTCGAATTTTCAAAAAAAAGTGTAATAATAATTTTATCTTCTAAAATTCTTTCAAAACGGCCGTCACTGAATTTTTTTGCATCTGCCAACAACTCTTGTATCTCTTCTTTTGTAAAATCATCAGTGCGTATTAAATGCTGCATTTTTATCCTAAATTATATAATTTACAAATTATACAAGAGTTGGCTTATAGTGTCAATATCCTTTTGAATTTTCAACACACCAAATCCGCTTTTGTCAAAATAAGGCCGACTGATTTTATCAAAACCGGCCTCTTGATCCCTGCAGTTAAATCCAACGACATGCGCAATATTTTTATCTTCCAAAGCTTTTTTACTCAGCAGGGTATCATTTATGCAGCCTAAAGAGCAGTGTGTTACCAAGAGTGCGGGTGCTTCAAACTCTGCTATCAGGTCAATAATCATATACTTTTCATCCACAGGCACATACAGTCCGCCCGCCCCCTCAATTATCAATACATCACACAGTTTTTCAAGCTTTTGCACAGTTACATGTAATCTGCTCATATCAAGTGCCGTACCGCCTGATGCGACAAAAGGAGCGGCAGGAAGCTCATAAGATACAGGCACTATATCTTCTGCATGTAAACCCAAAAATTCAGGATTCAATTCCTGCACTGTTTTTAACAATTCACTGCCATCAGGATAAAAGCCATCAACAACACCCGTTTCTATCGGCTTCATCACACCTACACGCAAACCACGTGAAGCAAATGACTCCAATAAAAGTTTTGTAGTGTATGTTTTGCCTATATCGGTATTGGTGGCTGTCACAAAAATACGCTTTGCCAAATGTATCTCCTTTTTTCAAATTATATCATAGAAAATTAAATTATATATTGATAACAACTATCAATATTAATATATATTTAAGAAAGAGCATGCTACAATTTCAAAAATTGATACTTATTATCATTAAAAAGGTTTCTTATGTCAGATATAATACTAAAATCAAAAATACAGGCCCTGCTGCATCAATCTGCTTATGACAAAAGTGTTAAACTCATTTGTCCTATTGTTAAAATACTTTCCATGAGATATCCATATCTTTCAAAAAATAAAATTTATACACTCACAAAGTCTCTTGTATAACATGAAGATAAAAGAATATATCGGTTCTATTATAGCAAATGAAGGGTATGGCGTCTGTTATGAGCCGATAATAGAGCTAAAAAATATGGAAATACTATCATATCTCCCTGTGAATTCTTTAAGAGCATCCATCAAAATATTGAACTCTTTTTTTATGTTGAAACAGTTTTGAAAAAATTTCAGTTGCACCATCAACCTCTTGGAAAAAAACTGTTTTTAAATCTGGACCCTGATGTTGCAATCAGTGATCATCATGTTGCATTTTGGATTGATTTTTTTCAAAATACCAACAATGTTGTTGTGGAAATTATTGAAAATTCTGACGAAGAAAATGCTCAGGATGTTGAAAATTTTATGGACTGGATGAATGAATATGAAATATCCTATGCCTATGATGACTTTGCCAAACCAAACAGTATCTATTTTACCTCTCTGTTGTGCAGAGCAGATGTTATTAAACTGGATATAGACGTTTTAAAGAGAAGATTTAAAAAATTTCACTGAATAGAGTCTTAAAAAACTCTCATAAAAACTAAAGATTTTTGTTTCATGTGCTTTAGATTTGAATGTTTTTGTAAAAGAGGCTACTGAAGTAGCTGACTGCACAAATCATTCAAAGATGAAGTGCAGTCAGCAAAAAGATTAATTTTTATCTTGGTCTACTATTTTGTTGGCTGAAATCCACGGCATCATTTCACGTAGTTTCACACCAGTCTGCTCAATCAATGAAGCACGGGCGTTGCTTCTTTCGGCATTCATACGAGGGTATCCTGCCTGACCTTCAAGTATAAAGTCTTTTGCAAATCTACCGTCTTGAATCTCTTTAAGAATCTCTTTCATTGCTTCTTTTGACTCTTTGTTGATAACACGCTTACCAGAAACATAGTCACCATACTCGGCCGTGTTAGAGATAGAGTATCTCATATCGGCAATGCCGCCCTCAAACATCAAGTCAACGATGAGTTTTAGTTCATGTAAACATTCAAAGTAAGCCATTTCAGGAGCATATCCGGCTTCTGTCAATGTTTCAAAACCGGCTTGCACCAAAGAAGTCACACCACCGCAAAGAACAGCCTGCTCTCCGAAAAGGTCAGTTTCTGTTTCGTCTTTGAAAGTTGTCTCGATGATAGCAGTACGCCCGCCACCGATTGCAGATGCATAAGAGAGTGCCAGCTCTTTTGTAGTCCCTGAAGGATCATTTTCAATAGCAATAAGATCCGGAATACCACCACCACGAACAAACTCAGAACGTACAGTATGTCCAGGAGCTTTTGGTGCAATCATCGTAACATTGATATCATCCGCAGGAATAATACTCTTGTAGTGAATGTTAAAACCATGACCAAAAGCAATCGTGTCGCCCGCTTTGAGGTTTGGCTCAATCTCTTCTTTGTAAATTCTTGCCTGATCTTCATCCGGAAGAAGGATCATAACAACATCTGCTTTTGCAGTAGCTTCAGCAACTGTTAAGACCTCAAATCCTTTTGCTTCGGCTTTTGCCCAGCTAGCGCCGCCTTTACGAAGACCAACAACAACATCTACACCGCTGTCTCTTAGGTTTTCAGCGTGTGCGTGCCCCTGAGAACCAAATCCTATCATTGCAACTTTTTTGCTTCTGATTATATTAATATCACAGTCTTTATCATAGTAAACATTTAATGCCATTACATTTCCTTGAGCTTCATGGGGTTATCCCTTGAAAAATTTGTCGCATTATACTCTATTAATAGTAAAACTTTTATTATACTAAACTTATAACTTCTGTTAAATTATCTGAGTTAATCTCATACTCTGTATAATATGAAAAAATTTGGAGAAAAAATGAAAAAATTCAACCTCTTTAATGAAGTGATTACAGTGGATAAATCGGAACTGCTTCAAGCAATAAACTCTGCAAAAGAGTACGGCATCAATATAGACGGAGCAATAAAATATGCACCTTTTGACGAAAAAGAGATTCTTATTTATCAAGGAAAATACACACCTCAGCCCGCAAACGCCCTTGTCAAAGCACAAGCACCAACACTTGCAGAGATATTTGGAAGAAATTATCAAATTATAGAAAATAAAAACAAAGTTCTTATTAAAGCATTTTCCAATTGGCAGGAGTTGATTAGAGTTAATACACCTCGAGCTTCATATGATGATACCACAGGCGACGGTGTTGACAAGTTTGCTGATGAAGCACTTGAAGAGATAGGCTGGAATGCAACAGAATTTGACATAAACTACAGAACACTTGTTGATGTCCTTGAAAAAGAGTGTGAGGGAACACTGCTGTGTATAGAGCAGGAAGATCCGTATAAATTTAGCGGACTGGGTTTTTTGAATGATGACACACATGCAAAAGAGGTTCTTTTTTCCTACTGTCAAAATGAGATTAAAAAACTAATGCGCGAAGATTCTTTATATACAACAGAAAAACTTACTGATGATGAAAAAGAAGCAGCTGAGTATTTCAAATGTCTTTAAACAAACAAAAGATTACTATAGAACATAAATACAGAGGTTCTATAGAATTTCCAGACACGATAGAAGCAAAAGATATTTTTTTTAAAACAAAACAGGCCTATGCCAATCATGAAAAGATGAGTATAAACCTTCTGTTTTCCGACGCAAAGCTGGCACAACTAAAAAAGTATCAAAAAGGCGGCGCAGAAAAAGAGCTGCTGAACCTGGATTTTTATATACACCTGGGGGAAATTCTGGGTTTTGACACAAATGACGCCCAACAGTTAAAAAAGCGTATTCAAATTATCAACGATACGGCACATTCAAGTTTCAATATTACAAAAAGGCTCAAACTTATCAACAAAAAACAAAAATCACAGGCCAAACAAAGTTATCTTTTTTGGGATATAGAAAATTTTTCAAGTATTGCCTCGATTTTCAATGATATTATCGAGCCTTACAAAATTTCTGATACCAATATTTTTTTAGCAGCAAATCCTGATTCCCTCTATCTTAAAAGAGCAGAATGGGAGGCAAATTTATATGATTACGGCAAAACACTCAACTCATTTAATTTTATAAAGTGTGATCATGGAAAAAATGTGGCAGATGATGTTTTACTGCAGAATTTTCAAGATGCCGGATTAAGAAATACAAATGTCTTTATTTTGACTTTTGACAGAGAATTAAAAGAACGTTTCAGCGAAATAGCCCATCCAAGCAATAATCTTTTCATAATGGCTCAATAAGCTTTTCCTGTGGTTCACCAAGGTAATACCCCTGTGCATATTCTATACCAATTTCTCTGACAACATCCAACACCTCTGCAGAGTGCACAAACTCTGCTATGACTTTTTTCCCAAGTTTTTTTGCAAATACAACAATTGTTTCGACAATCAATCGCGAATTTTGATCCTGATGGATATTTTTAATCAGTGAACCGTCTATTTTCATATAATCACATGAAATATTTGTCATGTATTGAAAATTGGCAAATCCGCTTCCAAAATCATCAATGGCAATGGATGCGCCTGATGCATAGACTTCTTTTGTAAAATCGTTTACAATATTTTCGTTCGTATACTCCTGTGTTTCCAGAATTTCTATTGTTAACTGCTTTGCAATATCATACTCTTTGATTTTTTCAAAAAGAAAATTTCGCATTTTTTCGCTGAATATGTCACTGAAAGAGAGGTTGATGCTAAAGTCCAAACCGTTGTCGGCAAAAAAAGAAAATGTTTTTTCTATCATAATTTCAGTTATTCGAGGATAGAGTCTTATTTTTTCGCTGATTTCAAGGAAAAAGTAGGGAGAAAGAATTTTTCCAT
Source organism: Sulfurimonas sp. SWIR-19 (assembly GCF_020410885.1). Taxonomy (GTDB): domain Bacteria; phylum Campylobacterota; class Campylobacteria; order Campylobacterales; family Sulfurimonadaceae; genus Sulfurimonas; species Sulfurimonas sediminis. The sequence continues at coordinate 1,827,392 of NZ_CP084578.1, forward strand.
CAGCTTTTTTCAGACGCACAAGTGCTTCATATTTTTCAAGTTTTCCTGTTTTTATACTAAAAACAGGCTGATAGTACGGAACAATATCATCATTCTCTATCGCTCTTTTAATCTCATTTGCCATTTGCAGATTTGACTCATATTTTTTTGCAAGTTCTAAAGATTTATTGAAAATCAGGTAGGGTTTATGTGCTTTTTTTGCAGCTTTGAGCACCATATCGGCATTGGCAAGACCGGTTTTTTTCTCATTGATATATGCTGCAGAAACAGTCACTGAGACATGAATAACCTGATCTTTTACCAAAAACTCTTTTTTTTCTATAGTGTTTATAAGCTGTTGAATTGTATTTTCTATAACGGTATAGGTTTGCTCCTGATTTGAAATAATCGCAAACTCATCCGAAGGCAACTTAAACAACTCCATTCCTGCATTTTGGGTAAATTCGTGTAAATACTGCGACATTTTTACCAATACAGCGTCGCCTACAGCATGCCCGTAAAAATCATTTATAGTAGTAAAATCATCAATATTTACCAGAAAAACTGTCTCACCTACACACTCATCTATCCTGTGAAGCAGACTCAATCTGTTTGGCATCTCTGTCAATTTGTCAAAATATGCCTGTTTGTAGATAAACTCCGCACTTCTTTGCACTCTTTTTTCAAGTTCGGCATTTAACTCAGCCAACTCCTGCGATACGCTGTTTGCCAGGTTCGCAAGGGCATATTCTGTACTCACTGTAAAATCTTTTTTGTGTATAATACTTTTTTTGTGAACACTCTCGAGTGTTTCATTGCTTTCGCTGAGACCAAGCAGCGTAATGGATTCATTAAGCAAATCACTTTTTTGATTAGAAAAAAATTCTCCATAGGTAAAAAAACCACTTATGTCACCAAGCGTAGAGAGCCCTTCCAATTCATACTCTATATATTGTTCCATAAAACGTCTTCTTGCCATACAGGAGTAAACAAATACAGCTTCGGGCTGAAATTGAAGTCTGTCAAATATTTTATCAAGCTGATATTCACCGCTTTTTAGCAGATTGTCAACATTGCCTACACCAAAACGGACCTTCTCACCCTCTTGCAGATTGCCGGCAAAGGTCAAAGAACCGTCTTCATGTTTAAACAGTACTGCTCTGCCTATGTTCACCCCGTCTTTTTCAAATATAAGCGGAAATTCTATACCGACTTGAGGAAGATTTTTAGCCAGTTCTTTGCCCATATATTTTGCATACATATCTACGGCACTTATACCGTCTATCTCATATACTCTGTTTTTTACTGCTTTTGTAATTGTAAGCTTCTTGCCTATAGGTGTCCAGTCAAAACTGTAGTGGGTAAAAACATTCAATACATCAGAATTTAAAGTAACACCGACCGCTCCATTCTCAGTAATATGTGTATTGTTAAATACAAAAGTCTTTTTGAGTTCTCCGTTGTCACCGGCCAACCCGCCTGAAACCACAATGTCTGGATTAATACTGTTAATGCCTTTTAGGAACTCTTCCCCGTTTGTGTGGAGTCCGTCAGCAAAACTGATGAGTGCTTTTGTATTGGGGCGAAGAATTTTTCTTAATAATTTTTTACCGCAGATATAGCTCATTTGTGTAGAATCGGTATGCTCTACAAGGGTAGACTGCAACGCTGTCTTTTCAAATTTTGTAAAGGTTGCGACATGCTTTGATGCAATGTAAATATCTGTATTGTGCAAGGCACCATCTGTTGTTGTCCCGATAATTGTAGCCTGGGGATAAGTTGCTGTAAAATAGTTTTGTATCTCTTTTATCTCTTGAAGATTATTATCTGCACAAAATATCTGTATAAGTGTTTGGGAGTCTGAAGCAAAAGGCTTCATTTTTTTTAATTCTGATATATTTTTAAAAGTTATAGTTTTATTTATCATTCTTATATTTTAGTGAACTGAAGCTTTAATATCATTGATACCATAGCAAAGCAGTAGGAATATTGCTGTTTCAGGCTTACTTTGTGTTAAGTTGTAAAAATCTTTGTAAAATAATCATTGCTGAAAGAGAGTCCACCCGACCATCACGGATATATTTTATTTTACCTTTCATCATTTGCTCCGCTTCAAGTGAGCTGCCGGCTTCATCCTGATAAAAGGTTTCTCCCTCAAAATCAACCAGATTCATAAAATGTTCAATGCGTCTGCGCATCTCATCTTCACTGCTCCCACCAAGGGGAATACCTATGACAACCGCGTCAACTTCCCACTCTTTTATGGCTTTTTTCACTTCTAAAGAAGCCTGGTTGCGGTTTTTTCTTATAATTGCGGGAAGAGGAGTAACAATCTCTTTATGTGCTGAATATGCCAGACCGATACGTTTGAGCCCCAAATCTATTGCAATATATTTCAAAACTATTTCCCCAGACAAAAAGAACCGAACATTTTATCAAGCATTTCATCATTTTCAAACGGACGGGTAATGCCTGCCATTGCTTTTACAGCTTCATTGAGATGAAAAGAAAATATTTCCAATGCCTGATCTTTGAGCGGTTCAAAAGCCTCTTGTATATTTTGCATTGTCGTTTCAACTGCAGAAATTTGACGCTCAGAGATAAGCATAATCTCATCACTTACATTGTTTCTGTCCATAATTTCTTCAAGTTTTTTGACCAAAGCCGTCACATCACTCTTGGAATTCAGTGCCAAATCAAAAGTCAAACCCGGCAAGTCAAATTTTTCTTCCAGATCTATTTTATTTTTAACAACAAGTATCTCTTTTTTTTCTTTGTTTGACGCAATAAGTTTTACTATCTCTTTGTCCTGTGCATCTGCAACGCGCGAAGCATCAAACAAAGCTATAACAATATCACTTTCATGGATTGCCTCAAGGCTACGCTGTATTCCGATACGCTCTATTTCATCGTTTGATTCACGAATACCGGCAGTATCTACAATGCGTATAAGATGTGTGCCTATTCTGACCTGTTCTTCGATTGTGTCGCGCGTTGTGCCGGCTATATCACTGACTATCGCACGATTGTAATTGAGCAGGGCATTTAAAAGTGAACTTTTTCCGACATTAGGCTTGCCTATAATAGCCACCTTAAACCCTTGCATCAATCCCTCTCTTGACTTTGAAGCTATAAGGGTTTTTTCGAGCAGTGCATAAAGTTCCTCAAGTTTTGACTCTATCTGTGCTACCAAATCCTGAGGTAAATCTTCTTCTGCATAATCTATAGTAACCTCACTGTATGCCAGTATATGGATAATCTCATCTCTGACCTGTTCTATAAATTCTTTCAAAGAACCTTTCATCTGAGAAGCCAGAATTTTTGCCGCATCTTCACTTTTGGCTTCTATAAGCTGTGCTATGGCTTCTGCTTCACTCAAGTCAATTCTTCCGTTTAGAAAAGCCCGTTTTGAAAATTCACCGGCATTGGCAAGACGAGCTCCTGCTTTGAGTGCTGCTCTGAGGATACTCTGTGCAACAATAAATCCACCGTGACACTGAATTTCTACAACATCTTCAGCCGTAAACGAAAACGGTCCTTTAAAATAAATGACAATAGCTTCATCAATAAGCTCATTTTTAGTATCATAAATATTTGTAAGTGTTGCATGTCTGGGGGTGAAATTTTCTTTACATGTAAGCTGTTTTGCTATTGTCAGAGCTTTTTCACCACTCAGACGAATAATAGCGATAGAGCCTATGCCATTGGCTGTTGCAATGGCAGCTATAGTCTCATTCATGGTCTAATTGTTGTGGTAATCATTGATGATTATATATTTCAGACCGTCTTTTGTAGAACGGATAACTACGTATTTGTCCGGATAGCGTTCACGCAACTCTTTGAGTGCAATTTGTACCAGCACACCGTCAAGTATTTTTGTCTGTGCCCGTCCGTCTCTGTCAATATTTTCATAAACATTTGTTAAGTATCTGCCAACTGATTCTTCCTGGTTTTTTAAAAACTCTGCTATCTCAAGACGTATTTGCAAACCATATTTTGTATTAATCCAATTAAACAGCATATAAGAGAGAGCCTTGTATCTGTACCCCTCTTTCCCTATAAGAAGCGCGGCATCTTCACCCTTAAACTCAATCAAAAGTGTTTCTTTGTCATAGGCGGAAACTTCAACTTTTTCTATATCAAAACAGATAAGAGCAAAGAGTTGGTTAATATCTTTTTCAATCTCTGTAACAATTGTTTCTATATTTGGAGTCTCACTCACTTCTTCTATTGCTATGTCATCATATTCATCATCATAGTCTGCCGTATATGCAAGCCCACTCGCCAGATCTTCTTCGAGTTCATCTTCATCCTGATCACTTACAAACGACGTAGGCATAATAGTATCATTGAGCATTGTATGCTGCTGTATATCATCATTTGTATCCGGCAAAATCTCCTGAGCCTTTTGAGAAGTCTTTTGCGGTTCTTTTTCTTCCTCTTTTTTTTCTTTGGAAATCTCATTTTTTATCGTTGCAACAATTATGGCTTTCTTTTTAAAAAAGCCTAAAAAGCCACTGCTTGGAGCCTGTACAACTTCAACAGCCAACTGCGTTACAGAGCAGTCCAGCGCAGTGGCGGCATCTTTGAATGCACCTTCCAGGGTTACTGCCTCAATCTTAATCATTATTTTGTCTCACTGCTTTTTTCAATTGCCGCTTTTGCATCTTTGGCATTTTTGAACTGCTGATTTACAATATACTGCTGTGCAATTGAGAACAGGTTGTTTGTAAACCAGTACAGCACCAGTCCCGAAGGAAAAGTTACAAAGAAAAATGTAAATATGACAGGAAGATATTTAAATACTTTTTCCTGCATAGGGTCTGTAAAGTTGTTTGGTGTCATTCGTTGCTGTAAAAACATAGACGCACCCATTAAAATCGGCAGCACATAGTACGGATCCATACGGGAGAGGTCGTTAATCCACAGAATCCATGGCGCACCCTGTAACTCAACAGCATTCAAAAGTGTTCTGTAGAGCGCGAAAAACACAGGAATCTGCAATATCATAGGAAGACATCCGCCCAATGGGTTGGCACCGTGTTTTTTATACATTTCCATCGTAGCCGCATTGAGACGCTGCGGATCTTTTTTGTATTTTTCTTTGAGCTCTTTGAGTTTTGGTGCCAGTTCTTTCATTTTTTGCATAGAAACCATACCTTTGTATGTCAAAGGATAGAGTACAATTCTGATAATTGCCGTCAATGCAATAATAGCCCATCCCCAGTTTCCAAAAATTCCGTGCAACCATGAAAGCAGTGCAAAAAGAGGTTTGGCAGCAAAAGTAAACCAGCCATACTCTATAGCATTTGTCAGCATCGGATCAATTGATTTGAGGACTTTATGCTCTTTAGGTCCTATATATCCATGAATATTTTCATCTTTGTCTGCTTCAAAGTAGACAACAGGATTATCATCTTTTCCGCGTTCAACAATTACATTTGTCTCTTTTTTAAATCCATAGAGTATAATCGCAGTGTACTGGTCAAATGAAGATGCAAGTTTCACACCCTGAAATACTTTTCTGCCCTCGGCATCACCGTCTTCTATAATATGCACAACATCATCATCTGTATATATCAGTGCTCCGGCAACTGCCATAAGTTTTTTAGAAACCTGCGGTCTGTCTCCCAGATAAACATAATGTCTGACATCCTTCGATGTAGATATTTTTGCATCATAATGCCCATCTGCATAAAATGTCAATACTTTGGTAACAGTAAGATTTGACAACTTTTGTGTCAATGTAACAGTAACTGGCTTATCAGATAGCTCCACACTGCTTACATTTGCACTGTATGCCACTTTTGTAGCTTCATCATTGACAGCATCATCACTGAAACGGATATAGAGCGGTTTCGTTCCAAATTCCGGAATAACCTGTGCGTGAAGATTGTCATCATTTCTGAATTTCTCTTCAAGCAACTCTTTTGAAGATATACGTCCGAGCGTATCAATCTTTAAAATAAAATTTTTGTTTGTAATTGTAACAATAGTATTTGACGTACCGTTGTTGACTTTTTCCTGCTGAGAAACAGCATGTCCCGAAGCCTCTTCTACGCGTGATGCAACATCTTTGTTCTGTGTATCTGTTAAAGATGCAGCATTCTCTGTTTTAGCATTTTCTGCTACCTTTTGTTCTTCTGGCGGAAATATCGCAGTATAGCCTACGAAAAAAATTATTGACAATAGTACGGCGACTATCAGTCTTTGGTTTGGTGACATTTTGTCTAACACAAATTACCCTTTATATAAAAAATTTTTTATGATGTAATAGCGGTTTTTTTTATTTGGAACCAACCAATATTTTACAGTACCAATTTCAAGTTTAGCGGGGTCTAAAGAGAGCTTGTCCAGGAGTGGATACTCTATTCCGCCGTCAAAAAATTGATTGCAACGTAGTATTCTAGTAAAAGAGTGGTAAAAAGCACTTGAAATTGAATTATTTTCGAAATTTATGCGTGCATATTCGCTACATGTAGGATAATAGCGGCATGATCCATAGCCGATAAGTGTAAAAAATTTCTGATAGAGCCATAAAAGCTTAAGTAAAAGTTTTCGCACGGGTTAATACTTTATGGAAATCGTTGGTGAGTTTTTCAAATGGTGCATCAAAGATTGCCGCTTTTGCAACAAAAACATAGATACCGTCTTTTAAAGAATGGGAGTATTCACAAAAAAGCGCACGAAGACGACGCTTCGCCCGATTACGTTTTACTGCATTTCCAAGTTTTTTGGTGGCAGTAAAACCTACTTTGCGTACTCCTGGTTGAGGAAGGAAAAAGAGGACAACACTCTGAGAATGTTGGTTTTTTCCTTTGTTGTAAACATATTGAAACTCTTTATGGAGTTTTAATGTGTTGAATCCGCCTATACTGTCAATTTTTTACGACCTTTTGCACGACGACGGTTAATGATATTACGACCATTTTTAGTAGCCATTCTGGCTCTAAACCCGTGTGTTCGCTTTCTAGGTGTATTATGTGGCTGGTATGTTCTTTTCATTCGACATATCCTTATCTGATTTAAGTTCGGAAGTTTACAAAAACTTTACTTAAAGCGTGGTTAAGGTTCCTAGGAAACCTTAACTTCCACCTCGCCATTGACGACAGTAAATTCAACGTGAGAGCCTTCTTTAACCGTACCTTCAAGAATCAAGTCAGCCAAACGGTCTTCGACAATTTCGTATAATGCACGCTTCAACGGACGTGCTCCGTATACAGGATCAAACCCGGCTTCTGCAATATACTCTTTTGCCTCTTCGCTCAAAGAAAGTTCAATATTTCTCTCTTTGACTTTGTTCACAATTTCATTAAAGAATATGTCAACGATACCTTTAATCTGTTCTTTGCCAAGTGCATTAAATATAACAACCTCATCCAGTCTGTTTAAGAACTCAGGTTTAAAAGCCTTTCTGAGTTCAGACATAACCATACCTTCAAGTTCAGGACTTCCGGCATGTGTCATAATCTTGTCACTTGCAATATTTGATGTCAAGATGATAATAGTATTGCTAAAATCAACTGTAACACCCTTGTTATCTGTCAAACGACCGTCATCAAGTACTTGAAGCAGCATGTTAAAGACATCCGGGTGTGCCTTTTCTACTTCATCAAAAAGTACAACAGAATACGGTTTTCTTCGCACTGCCTCTGTAAGCTGTCCGCCCTCTTCGTAACCTACATACCCTGGTGCTGCCCCAACAAGGCGCGAAACAGCATGTTTTTCCATGTATTCACTCATATCAATTCTGATGAGTGCATCTTCAGAGTCAAACAAAAACTTCGCCAAAGTTTTTGCAGTCTGTGTTTTACCAACCCCTGTAGGGCCAAGGAACATAAAACTGCCTATCGGTCTGTTCTTATCACTCAGACCCGCTTTGTTACGCTTGATGGCACGCGCTACTGCATGTGTAGCCTGTGATTGTCCTACAACAGTTTCATTGAGCACATCTTCTACATGTAAGATCTTGTCTTTCTCACTTTGAAGCATTTTGTTTACAGGAATACCTGTCCATCTGCTGACAATAGAAGCAATAGACTCTTCATCAACAGAATTTTTCAAGAGAGTTCCCTCTGCCTGCATTCTGTTCCACTGCTCATTCAGGGCTTTTTCTTCTTCTATGAGTTTTGGAATTTCTCCATACTCAATTTCTGCAGCACGGTTAAATTCGGAACGGCTTTTTGCAAGTTCTGCTTCACGGCGTTTTGCTTCTATCTCTGCTTTTATTGCGGAAATTTTCTCAAACACCTCTTTTTCCGTTTGGAACTGAGACTCAAGCTTTCTTACTTTTTCTTCAATATCAGCCAACTCTTTTTCTATCTCTTCAAGTCGCTTTTTATTTGCCGGTGTCTCTTCCATTTTCAGTGCTTCTTTTTCAACCATCAGCTCTGAAAGTTTGCGTTTTGCCGCACTGAGTTCATTTGGCTCAGACTCTATTTGCATTTTAAGTTCCGCTGCCGCTTCATCAATAAGGTCAATCGCTTTATCCGGCAAGAATCTGTCTGCAATATATCTGTCAGAGAGTTTTGCCGCAGCCACCAAAGCACTGTCTGCAATACTCACATTATGGTGTGCTTCAAGTCTCTCTTTGATTCCGCGGAGAATTTGCAGTGACTGATTCACACTCGGCTCATCCACACTTATCGGCAGGAAACGACGTTGCAGTGCAGCATCTTTTTCAAAATATTTTCTGTACTCTTTGAGCGTCGTTGCACCGATTGTATGCAGTTCTCCACGGGCAAGCGCAGGTTTTAGGATGTTTGCCGCATCCATTGAACCCTCAGATGCTCCGGCACCGACAATAGTATGAATTTCATCAATAAACAGAATAATATTCCCGTTTTCTTTGACTTCATCTATAACCGCTTTGAGTCTGTCTTCAAACTCACCACGATATTTTGCACCGGCTATCAATGCCGACATATCAAGCGCAACCACACGCTTGTTTTGTAAAGAAGTTGGAACATTGCCACTTTGAATTCTCTGTGCAAGTCCTTCAACCAGTGCTGTTTTACCAACACCAGGCTCCCCTAAAAGCATTGGGTTGTTTTTCGTTTTACGGATCAGAATCTGCATTGTACGCGCTATCTCTTCATCACGTCCGATAACCGGTGCGAGTTTTCCCTCGGCTGCTTCTTTTGTTAAGTCAATACCATACTTCGAAAGTGCTTCTAATGTTTCATCCGCTGTTTGTGAATCAATTTTAGCACCTCCGCGTGCAGCTTCAAGCTCTTTGCTCAACTGCATGACATCAACATATTTTGGCAGTATTGTTGAAAACGGCTCTGTATTCAAGTTTGCCAATATATATGTATCTACGGCAAGATAAGAATCTCCGTTTTTTGTCATCAGACCTATACCGTTTTCAAGTGTTCGTACAAAATCCTGGGAAAGTTTGATATTCTCTTTTGTCACACTTGAAGATTTTGGCAGTTTTTCTGCCATACTTTTAATGTCTAATTCCATTGCAACTTTATCTATACCCAACTTGTTGAACATTTGGTTCAGTACAGAATCCGAATTTGTTAAAAGTGCCCACAAAAAGTGTACCGGTGTCACTTCCTGATTTTTGTTATGTAACGCCAAAGACAATGCACTCTCAATCGCCTCTGTCATATTATGTGTTAATTTCTCAAAAATGTTATTCATCTCTCAATCCTTTTTTTTATTTATGCTGGAATTATATACTTATCGTGAACTTAATTTTGCTACTTAAGTTGCAAAATCAATTATACCTACCTGAGTCTCTGTTTGTCAAGAATTCTTAGCACAATTACTCACAAATCCTTTTTTTCTATAACGCTCAAGCATACTTTCATTGCCACTTACTCCGCCACTGTGAATATAGATAATCTTTTCACTTGTCTGTTCAAGCAGTGCCTGCCACATTGCCGGAGCATAGAGTAAATCAAATTCGATTCCCTTTACATGTAAAGCGCTGTATATCTCATAAAACTCTTTATAGGGTTTTGCAAAATGGTATTTTCTCTTTGGTTCCAGGATAACAAGATTGTCCGGAATTTCCGCCAAAGCACGCATTTGCGTTTTGAGATAGCTGCTGTCTCCTATGCAGGGTGTTGTATAAACTCTGTACTCAGGTAAAGCAAGTGCCAAAAAAAGTGCTGTTGTTCCTGTACCTGAAGGTGTTGCAACTGCCTTTACATGTAAGCCTCTGCTTTGTTCCTGTATCTCCTGCGCTAAAACTTTCAATCCTGCTTTTGCTTCTTGTACTGCGCCGCCCTGATCAACAAAACAGGTTTTTGCATTTACATGGAAGCGCAAAGAAGCAATAAACTCTTTATAAAAATCATTTTCTATCTCTCTATGCTGCATACCTAATTTCAGCGCATGCGCATAGTTCCCGCTATGCTCCTCTTTTTGTGTTGCAGAGAGTTTTTTTGTATAGTAAAGAAATTTCCATTTTTTTTTCTGACATAAGGCGGCCAATGCCAGCATAGCATTGGACTGTGTTCCACCGTAGGATATCAGCGTGTCATAAATGTGGTCTGGAGTATTTAGGAGTGTGTAGAGTTTTCTGTATTTGTTCCCTGCCAAACAGGGATCAATGAGGTCATCTCGTTTGACAAAAAACTCTCTCTCTTCTAAAATAATCTTAGAAAGAGGAGAGTTTTGCATGCATAGCTACTTAATAGATGCTTTTTTCTGCAGTTCATCCATTTTTTTCTTCATAACAGCTTTGAATTTTTCCATTTTCAGACGCTGCTCTATAAATGCTTTGACCTCATCAAAACTTCTTGTCATTGACGGTTTTTTATCTTCCACATAAATAACATGGTATCCAAACTGTGTTTTAACCGGCTTTGTTGTCACTTCGCCTTTTTTCATAGAAAAAACTTTATCATTAAAAGCAGGTACCATTTGCCCTTTACTGAAATATCCAAGATCTCCGCCTTTTGATCCGCTAGGTCCTGTAGAATATTTTTTTGCCAGTTCTATAAACTTTTCTTTAAGTTTTTCTCCGCTTAAATGTTTCAACTGCGCAATGATTTTTTCTGCTTCCTCTTTGGTTTTTACTAAAATATGACGGGCATGCACGCTCTCTTTTTCATTAAATTCTTCTTTGTTTTTGTTATAGTAATCTTTTAACTCTTTTGTTGAAATTTTAATGCCGTCGAGCAGTTTCTTCTGCCAAACCTGAATAGCAAGCTCTTTTTTCATTCTCTGTTCAAGCTTCTTGTATTCACTCTTATACTCCGCAGAGTTGATGATACCGGATTTTTTGGCATCATCATAAATCAACTCTTTGCCTATAAGCTGTTGTAAAACCTGTTGTCTGAATGCAGCCTGACGATCAGCCGGTACCTGATTAAAACGCCCCTGTGTCGCCTGCATCAGCTCCTGGTCGACTTCTTCCTGGGTAATCGGTTTTCCGTTTACTGTCACTAGTGTTTTTGCACAGACGACTGAACCTGTTAACAACAAGGCAGATAATAACATTGTAATTTTATTCATTATAGAGTTCCTTACTAAATTGATAAAGAGAAGTTTAATAACAATATATTAATAGTTATTAAACAGATTCATTTTCATAGCTTATTTTAAGGTATTTGTCTAAAATATACTCCAGCTTGTCTCTTGTGAGCGGCTTTGAAAGGTAATCATCAAGCCCCTCTTCCAAAAGCATCTCCTTGTCTCCTTCCATGGCCATTGCTGTCAGAGCAACAATCGGTGCCTGTGATTTTAAGAGCATCATATCTTTAATCTCTTTGGTTGCAACAATCCCGTTCATATACGGCATATCTATATCCATAAATATAATGTCATATTTTTTCTCTTTATACATTTTTACCGCTTCAAGCCCGTTAGAGGCGGTAGAAACATCTATGTTATACTCTTCCAGGAGTATTTTTATCAGACGCTGATTAATAAGATTGTCTTCCACAACCAAAGCCTCGGTTTTATCTTTGAGCGTAAGTTCATTTTTATCTTCATTGGTATATTTGTAGCTGTTTGCCATATACAGATGTTTGGCTATCACACTGGCAAGCAATGGTTTTTCTATCACTTCATCAATAATATGTGTCATCTTTGTTTGCAGCTTTTCATCTTCATCCAAAAGAAAAACAACAGGTGCCTGCTTTTTGTATGTCGCCAGATCCAGTATCCATGACGAATCACCCTGGTCACCTACCACATAAAGTTCATCTATATCTGTATAAATATCATCATTGAGTTCGGAAGATTTTGTCACATCAATAGCAAAAGAACGCAAATAGGTCGTTAAGAAATTGGCATCATCCACTTTTTCTTTATCCAGTAAAAGCACTTTTGCTTTTTTATTTGGCATCATTTTGTAGTTTTGCCCTCTTGAAGCTTTAAAATCAAGAACAAAATTTACATAGGTACCGTTGTCTAATTCACTTTTTATACGTAATTCTGATCCCATCAACCGTACCAGACCGCTTGAGAGACTCAATCCTATGCCGAGTCTCTCATCTGCATGACTGCCTGCGGTAAAAGGTTCATCCATAAGAGATATTTGTTCTTGAGACATCCCCTGACCATTGTCTTTGACACTAAAACCGACAGAACAGACTCCGTTTTGGAGTCGTTTTAAAAGTTTTACTTCTATAATAACCTTACCGCCATGCGGTGTAAACTTAATGGCATTTTGAATGATAGAACGCATAACCTGCAAAATTTTGTTTGCATCACCCTCGAGTTCCTGTGGCAATTTCGGGTCTATAAAACTCATAACCTGTACCCCGTTGTTGCTTGCTTTGTCAAAACATGTATATATGAGTTTCTCCATTGCAACAAGAAGATTGAAAGGTTCTGACTCCACTGTAAGACGTCCGCTTTGTAACTGTGCCAAATCCAAGAGACTTTCAATATTATTCATCAGATTTTTAGAAGAATAGTCAATCATATCAAGGTATTCATTCTGATATTCGTTGAGACTGGTCTCTTTGAGCAGCTCTATAAATCCGAGAATTCCATTCATGGGAGTTCTAAATTCATGCCCTATATTGGCCAAAAATTTTGTTTTTAGCTTTTCAACCTCTTTCACCTGCAAACGTGCTTTTTCCAACTCTGTAACATCTTTTAATTCTAATATATACAGCTTCATGTTTTTTGAATACTTGTGACACTTTGCTTCAATACTGAGAAGTTGTCCCTTTGCATCGGTCATATTTACCCTGTAACCATCGCTTTTGTACTTTTTAATATAGTCCAGCCAACTTTTGTCAGACTCGGTAAAGATCTCTTCACTCTCACTCAAAAACATGTCACGAATACTTTCATTGGCTCTTTTAAAATCTTTTATATCAAAATAATTCATTGTAGTGAAAAAAGTTTTATTCGCACCTATCCACCCTTCGCCTTGTAAAAAATAGAGCATCATAGTATCACTGCTGTCTGCCGCTTCAATAAAAAAATCTTTGTCCAATTGTGAAAAAAGAGTCTCTTTTTTTTTGCCTGTATCATACACATGCGTGTTTTTTTGTTTTGAAAACAGTGAAAATATGCCCATCTTTTACCCCTTTTAAAAAGTCATTGCTTTGATTATAACATATAAGTTGCTAAAATACATTTATGAAAAAAGCAACAAAAAAAGAGATAGAAGAAATAAAAAAAAGATTTATTGAACGCTACAGTGATGCGGTTACAGAACTGCATTACAAAAATGCTTATGAACTGGTCATTGCCGTAGCACTCTCGGCGCAATGTACCGACAAACGAGTCAACCTTATTACTCCTGCCCTGTTTCAAATGTATCCCACGCCTCAAGATTTGGCAGATGCTGATATAGAAGAGGTAAAAAAGCTTATTAACACCTGTTCTTTCTTTAACAACAAAGCAAAAAACCTTATAGCCATGGCAAAACGTGTAGTAGAAGTATATGACGGTGAAATCCCTATGAATGAAAAAGAGTTGCAGACGCTGGCGGGTGTGGGGCAAAAAACGGCTAATGTTGTCATGATAGAATACACCGGTGCGAATCTTATGGCAGTAGACACCCATGTTTTTCGTGTCGCACACAGACTGGGACTGAGTGATGACAAAACGGCCAAGGCAACAGAAGCCACTTTGGTAAAAAAATTTAAAACCGACTTACATGTACTCCATCAGGCAATGGTTCTGTTCGGAAGATACATCTGCACTGCCAAAAATCCAAAGTGTGAGAAGTGTTTTTTAACAGAATTTTGTAAAACAAAAGAGAGTTTTAAAGTTTAAATAGGTACTTAGGTACGAAAAATGCTTGCAAAGCATTATGATAAAAATATATTTACTGATACTCTTTACTCTGCTTTTTAACGGCTGTGTAAACAAACACGGAATTTCCGCAAAATATTACAGTGACTGTAAAGAGTACTACGATTTTCAGGGCTATTACCACAAAGAGTGCGGAGATGATGACATCATCACTTACGAAACAATGGACAAAGAGCTACAAAAAACTACAAAAAAAGTAAAAAGCCTTTTTGTCAAAGAGAAGCCGCCGGTAGAAAAAAACGTCTGGTAGTGCTCACTCTTTAACAGCTATAAAGGTGGCGAAGTTTGCCCATCGCAACAACACTTCGCAGTGAGAAAAACCTGCAATTAATGCCATTTTTATATTTTCTTCTTCACTGTAAGGCACCAGTACATTTTCCAAAGCTTCGCGTTTTTGCATGATTTCATACTCGGAATACCCCTGCTCTTTTTTAAAATCATAATAGCATTCAATCAACTCTTTATTAAGCTTCGGATGATGCGAAATGACTTTTTCGCTAAATATAAACACACCCTCTTTTTTGAGGGAAACGGCTATTTTTTTCACCAGCTCTTCACGAACAAGAGGACGAATAAACTGCAGTGTATAGTTACTGATAAAAACATCTGCCTCTTTATAATCATAACTCAGTATGTCTGCATTGCAAACTTCTATGTCGGCACCATACGCTTCACATTTTTTTCTTGCACGCGTAAGCATTGCTTCAGAATTGTCAAGGCCGACAAGCTCTGCCTTGTTTGAGAGCTTTCTGTGAATACTCAGCAGTGTTGATGCGGTTGAACAGCCAAGATCATAGACTCTGCCGTTTTCATTCAGATTTTTCAGTGCAAAAAACTCAGTAATTTTTTGAGCCTCTTTGTAAAAGGGAACACTGCGCTCAAGCATATCATCAAAGACTGCTGCCACTTCTTCATCAAATTCAAACTGTTTTTTTATCGGTTTTGTAAATACTTTATCATTCATAACTGGAATTTTATCAAAATAAGCCTATAATTGAGCAAAAAAAGGATATTGATGGAACTTTCACTCTCTTCTTGGATGATGATTGCTTTTTTACTCGGGCTTGGTCTGAGTGCGTGGAAAATGTATAAATTTATGCCGACAAAACAACTCAAAGATGATGATACAACCCCTCAGGCACAGACAGAATTAATGGATTTGATTTTAAAAATCATAAAAGGCAGTCACGGAGAACTTACAGAAAAAGAGTTGCATGAAATGGTCACAAAACACGAAGATTTTGACAAAGAGCATTTTTGGAGATTTAACGAGAACAAACTGAGACAGCTGTTGCATATACACTATACAAAAAATCCTGATACAAAAAGTATCAAGGATATTCACAAGAAACTACACTCTTAGTTTCTATCCATTGCATTCAAGTCTTTATAGGCTTGAATAACACGCTCAACCAGACCTTCCTGTCCGGCGCGCAGCCATTTTCTCGGATCGTAGTATTTTTTGTTTGGTTTGTCTTCACCTTCCGGATTTCCGATTTGACTCTGAAGATAATCATGATACTTTTCAATATACTGACGCACACCGTTCCATGTTGCCCACTGTGTATCTGTATCGATATTCATTTTTATGACACCATAGCTGATAGCTTCTTTAATTTCTGAAGGCAAAGAACCTGAACCACCATGAAACACAAAGTTCACAGGTTTTTCTTTTGTATGCAGTTTCTCTTGAATATATTTTTGTGAATTGTCTAGTATTTTAGGCGTCAACTGTACATTTCCCGGCTTGTAAACACCGTGCACATTTCCAAATGAAGCGGCTATGGTAAAGTTTGGAGAAATTTCACTCAACTCTTTATAGGCAAGAGCCACCTCTTCGGGTTGGGTATATAAAAGTGCATTGTCAATGTTTGTGTTGTCCACACCATCTTCTTCTCCGCCTGTACACCCAAGCTCTATTTCAATGCTCATACCGATTTTGTTCATTCTTTCAAAATACGCTTTACATGTACCGATGTTTTCATTTAAAGACTCTTCTGAGAGATCAAGCATATGGGAAGAAAACAGCGGTTTTCCCTGTGTTTTGTAATAACTCTCCCCTGCTTCAAGCAGAGCGTTAATCCACGGAAGCAGTTTTTTTGAAGCATGGTCAGTATGTAAAATCACGGCAACACCGTAAGCCTCCGCCATCATATGGGTATGAATTGCACCGGCCACCGCACCAATAATTGCAGCTTTTTCACCATCATTGCTTAAACCTTTACCTGCATAGTAGGAAGCGCCTCCGTTACTGAACTGTATAATCACAGGAGAGTTGGCTTTTGCAGCAGCTTCCAATACACCGTTGACAGAGTCAGTATTTACAACATTGACAGCAGGTATGGCAAAACCATTTTCTTTTGCATATTCATAGACTTTTAAAACATCATCACCAAAAAGGACCCCGGGTTTAACAATATCCAATACACCATTACTCATAATAATTCCCTAAAAAATTTAATTTTGCAATTATAATATATAGTTCATTTAAAAGAACTTTATGCTAAAATCATAGCTCTAAAGGATACTGAAAATGAGTAATGAAGCAGAAATCAATACTGACATTGTTTTAATAGATATCATTAATTTTTCAATGCTTACTATACAGCAGCAGTATGAAATCATCAATTTTTTGACACGCAGTTACAAAAAAATCATACAACGCCTGCTTGAAAGTGCAAAACTTCCTGTAGAAGAACTTGTTTTGGGTTATATCCCGACAGGAGACGGATTTTACTGCATACTCACACCAAAGTTCAGAGGCTACGGAACAATTTTAGGGCTGAGCTTTCATCATTTTTCGGAGCAGCTTTCAAAGAAATTTTCCTATTTTCATGGCTTGCGTATAGCAGTGCATACAGGCAAAATCAATAAATTTACAGACATTTTGGGGCATCAGAATTTTATAGGCACCGGACTTAATGACTGTGCCCGATACCTGGAAATCAAAGACTTCAGTATTTCAACAGTAATGATCTCTGATGAAGCATATTACAATTTTAAACGTTTCATTACTGTGCACAAAGAGTACAACCAACTCCTACAGGAAAGGGAATTTAAAAAGTCCACCCTCTTTGCTTTTAAGGACAAACATGGCAATGAAAAAAAAGGATACCGTGTATGGCTGAGAAAATCAGGTATAATTATTCCTCCAATTTATAAATTTTAACACCCGGTGTTTAAGAAAGGACAGTATATGAAACTTACACTCGATGAATATTCAAAAAAATTTAAAATGTCAAAAGAGATGATCAGTTCAAAACTCCGCAGCAAAAAGTTAAATTATATCGTTGAAGATGACACTGTTTACATAATTGTTCCTGATGAAGCCTCACCGCAACCGCAACAAAGACCTCAGCAAAACACTCCGCCTGCAAAACCACGGACAACTGTTGCCATGGTTTTATCATTGTACCAAAAAGAGAACCTGCAGCTCAAAGCAAAAATTGTCCAACTCGAAGAAAAAATAGACAAACTCATCAATGACAAAGAGCAGATGCTCCGTGATGAGATGAGTAAAATAGAAAAAGTTTATGCCACTAAAGACGAGCAGTTAAAGCAGGTTTTAGAACTGCTCAACACAAAACTGCTTGCCCAAAACAGCAACACGGTCCATGATGTCGAACCTTTGCCCCAAACACAAAAAGCCATAGAGGTGGAAAAAGAAAACCAAATTGTTGAGCTGAAAACCTATTTGAAAACACTTGATCTGGAGCCCTACCAGAGAAAAATCATCAAAAAAAGATTTTTAGCCGTATATGACAGTGATATCAGAGTCATTAAGCAAAACGGTAAACTGTACCTCGATTTTGCGAAGTATGATTACAGTGATTTGTTAGAGTATTAATGAATGCAAAAAAAAACAGAACACAAAATCATAACAACCCGTCATATCAAAGAAGCAATACAAACCTTTGCACAGGACAATTTTATTCTTCCCTCAGAGTGTGACTTTGTTATAAACAAAACACAAACATATATAAAAAGCAATACAAACGCTTCTTTTGAACTCTACAGCAAAGAGATACAGGAAAAATACAAAGATAAAGAAAAAATACTCAATGAGCATGTGAAATTTCATCAACTCTATACCATTACCCTTATGAAAAAAGAAAAAAAAGAGCTTGAACTTGAATATACTATAGATTTTTCAAAATTTTTCACACATCCTTTTTTGATACTGTCGCCGGATTCAAAAATTCCCTATAAATCACACCAGCCTGTTGAGTTGTTAAAAACACTCTTTAGAGAATGCAACAAAATCAAAGCATATCATAAAATACTTCTGAACATCTTTGATGAAGAGATGAAAAAAGCTCTGAAAATTTTAGTGAAATACATATATGCCGGCAAATTTGTCAAACGTGTCAAGATTCCTCTGTTTGAGGGAATAGAGCCTGTTCTCACACGTCCAGGTAAACTTATTTTTTGGTTTAAAGAAAAAGAATATACAGGTGAAGTTATCGAAGTCGAGGAAAACGAACTTCTTGTTGAGTATAAAAAGCCTGTATACGGACAAAACGGGCTCAATGCTTTTGGTGAATATCTAGACGCAAATTTTGCCAACAACATGGATGACCTGCAGGCAGATGTTGATGAAAAATCTATTGCAATACAGGAAAATGCAACATCAAAAAAATACATAAGCAAGATACGCGGATATGTCCATTATGACGGTAAAGAACTTCTTGTTGACAATCGCATAAAAGTCAGTGAAATCACAAAGCACAAAGATCTTGTAG
This sequence comes from Sulfurimonas sp. SWIR-19, assembly GCF_020410885.1. Lineage (GTDB taxonomy): Bacteria > Campylobacterota > Campylobacteria > Campylobacterales > Sulfurimonadaceae > Sulfurimonas > Sulfurimonas sediminis. Next base: position 1,846,354 of record NZ_CP084578.1, read on the forward strand.
AAGATCTCGAAGACAATAATATTGAAATAGTGGTGACGCAGCATGATACGGCAAGGGATACCATCAAAGAAGGGGTGACACTTGTTTCAGAGAGAATACATGTAAACGGTTTTGTGGGAGCAAAAAGCCGCCTTGAAGCGATAACCCTTGACATTGAGGGAGCTACCCACCAAGACTCACTCCAGTATGCGAAATATGCAACCATTAACAGGCATAAAGGTACATTACGATGCCATGAGGGGAAAATTTCTCTGCTTGAAGGTGGTGTGGTACACGCAACCACTGTAGAAATTGACTCTTCCATAGGGGGTGCTGTTTATGCCCAGGATGTTACCATCAAGCATGTGAAAAACAATTTAAAAGTTTACGCTTCAAATTCTATTACTGTCCGGCTTGTATCCGGTGAAGACAACCTCTTTAAAATAAACTACCGTGATGTCCCGGTAGTGCAAAGCAAACTGCAGTTTATAGACAAAGATATCAAGGAACTCAGATATAAATTAGAAGGAGCAAAAAGACACAGCTTAGGTAAAGTTGAAGAGTTGGAAAAAGAGATTACACGCCTTAAAAAAGAAAAAGAGGCAATCCACAACTCCTACAAAAATGCAAAAATTACTGTCAAAGAACCTTTCAAAGGTTTAAACAACATTGTCTTTACCATTGACAATGCGCATGAAATAGCCTACAAAACAGAGGCAAAATCTTATCCTCCTTTTTATCTTGAAATACAAGAAAACATCATCACCCTTCATCCTGTCGCAAAATCCATAGTTATCGAAGAAAAATAGTATTTTTTAATTTTCTTTGTCTATTCTTCAAAACTCTATACCTTTTTTATACGGAAAACCGTATGTAAAGTACATTAAACATATAATTATAATACATATAAAGCATATAGTACACATTATTAAATATTTATCATACGATAATCATCAATTTATATTATAAAAAATGTATATTTAAGTATTTATTCCGTATAATATTTTTTATGCAAATAAATGATTTATTTAACATCCTACATAACTCAATAGAGTCTCAATACAATGGGAAAAAGATTTCCCTTAAAGATATGGCTAAAAGTCTGGGGATTTCTATGCGTACATATCAGGACTGGAAACTGGGACGTGCCAAACCGCAGGCTGCGGCAACGGTTATAAAAATGTTAGGTAAATTAGATGATGATGAAATTATCAGGGCTGTAAGAAAAATCAACAGATTAGAGGAGTAGCGGAATGGGGATACTGACTAAAAATGAAAGAGATGGTCTTGAAGATGTGTTTTTATCAATACATACATCAACAAATAAATACAAAAAAATTAAAGATTTATCAGCTTTAATTATGACGCATGAAACGACTCTAAATTTCAAAAAGCTCTTAAAACAGGCTAAATATGGACTAAAAGAAACAAAAATTTCAGATTTTCTTCTTAAATTAACCAAAAAGAAGAAAAATTTAAGCAAATAAACTATAAAGTATCTGTAGCTGAATTATTTCAGGACAAATCTTAATCCAAGGGTAAATTTATGAATAAAGCACAATTCGTTGAGTTAGTACAAGAACACGGAAACTACAAAACTAAAGTGGAAGCTGAAAATGCAATTAAAGCTTTCACTGAAGCAGTAATCGAAGCCTTAGTAAAAGGGGAAGATGTTTCTCTTGTTGGTTTTGGTAGTTTTGCAGCAGTACTTCAAAAAGGTAAAACAGGCAAAGTTCCAGGTACAGACAAAACTTATACGACTCAAGATAAAATGGTTCCTAAGTTTAAAGCAGGTAAAGGTCTTAAAGACCGCGTTGCAGCTGGTAAATAACTATTTAATAGTATTGCTTGTAAGAAGCAGTACTATTCTTTCTTTTCCCCTATAATTTTTCAACAAACCCCTCCTTTTATACAAAATACAAAACAGACTTGCTATACTACGTAAAAAGCACAAGGAAATTCAATGAAAATAACAAAAAGTGAAGATGAATGGAAAAAAATTCTGAGTCCTGAAGCTTTTTCGGTATGCCGAAAAAATGGCACGGAAGCCCCTTTTTCCGGAAAATATTATGATAACAAAAGTGATGGCATTTACAAATGTATCTGTTGTGGCGCCCCGCTTTTTGAATCAAGTACAAAATTTGATTCAGGAACAGGCTGGCCAAGTTATTATGAAGCACTTGAAGGGGCTGTCACTGAAATAAAAGATATGTCACACGGTATGATTCGTACAGAAGTAAGATGCAGCAGTTGTGATGCTCATTTGGGGCATCTTTTTCCTGATGGTCCTGAGCCTACGGGACTGCGATACTGCATCAACTCTGTATGTTTAGATTTTGAAGAAGAATAAGGAGCTTTTTAATGAAACGCATTTTACTGGCACTGGTGTTACTCTATACGACGCTCTTGTTTTCAAGTGAAAACAATCCGCATGTTGTACTGCAAACAACACAGGGAAATATAGAACTTGAACTTTTTCCCGAAGCTGCACCTTTAGCCGTTGAAAACTTTCTCACCCATGTAAAAGAAGGCTATTACAATGGTATAGCATTTCACAGGATCATTCACAATTTTATGATTCAAGGCGGTGATCCGACTGAAAGCGGCAGAGGCGGTGAGAGCATCTGGCATAAAGAGTTTAAGGATGAATTCAAAGCAAATCTGGTTTTTGACAAACCCGGTATTTTAGCAATGGCAAACAGAGGCCCAAATACAAACGGCAGTCAGTTTTTTATTACAACGGCTCCAACGCCATGGCTCAATGGTGGCTATACAATTTTTGGAAAGGTTGCAGATCAAAAATCCATGCAAACTTTGCAAAAACTAAACAATGTCGCTACTTCAGGGCGTTCTGGCGGAGACAGACCGCTGGAACGTCAGGAAATAATCAAAGCATACATAAAATAGACACTTTATGTATGCAAGGCCTGCAACACTTTAAGGGCCTGAAGATGTTGGGCCACATCATGCACACGTAAAATTGAAGCACCGTTTTTAACGGCTTCAAGATGCAGTACCAATGTGCCTGGGAGCCTCTCTTCTACAGAAGAAGGTGAAATTTTATCTATCATGGATTTTCTGGAAGCTCCGACCAGCAATGGCTTGCCCAGTGTTAAAAAGTGCTCAAGGCTGCTCAAAAGTTTTATATTGTCTTCTACTCTTTTTCCAAAACCTATGCCTACATCAAGCACAATTTTTTTCACCCCAAAACTCTCAGCTTTTTCTACTCTTTTGGTAAAAAAATCATATACATCTTCTATGACATTTTCGTAATGGGGGTTTTTTTGCATCGTTTGGGGTGTTCCTCTCATATGCATGATTACCGCTGTTGCATTATAAGCCGCACAAAGCTTGCATACCTCATCGTTTTGTAAACCGGTTATGTCATTTACAATACTAAAACCGCTCTCCAGAGCCTTTTGTAAAACTTTTGGTTCATAACTGTCACAACTGAATTTTACCTTTTCATACAGTTTTTCTTCTTTTATAAGTCTCAAAAGCGGTTCTATTCTTGCCAACTCCTCTTCTACACTCACAAATGGAGCATTTGGACGAGAAGAAACGGCCCCGATATCTATTATATCTGCACCCTCTTCAATCATAGTCTCTATAGTTTGTATTGCTTCTTTTTCTTTGAGCCTGCTTTGTGCGTAGAAACTGTCGTCATTCGCATTTATAATACCCATAATTTCTACTGCATCCGGCTTGTGAACCTGTGCAGACTCTTTGAGTTTTTTTGCCAGCTCTTTAAGTCCAAAAGGCTGTGCCAACTCTTTTTTTGCCAAAGTTTTCAGCTGCTTTGTATTTGCAATGAGTATGCAGTCAACTTTTGGCCTGGCTGCGACAACTGTTCCCCGAGGAACAGCCAAATCAGCCCCGATTGAGAGAGCATCCTGTTTCAAAATATTGGCAGCCCCTACATGTAAATCATATATATGTAAAATATGCATTGTTGCTTTTGACGCCAAAATTGTAATACCGCCCGCATCAACACCAAGCTTTTGCAATGCCTCTTTTATATTTATCTCATTTGACAGTTTTTCTACTCTCATTGTCTCTCCTGAGCAAAACTCATAAGCAGCATTGCCAAAACACTTTGTGGACGTGAATTCAGGTCAAGCAGTCGATAGGCTTTGTCAAAATTATCCAGCTGTGATGGAGAGAGTATCAATTTCTCAACAACAGTAGAACGGTAAAAAAGAGCTTCAACCAAAGCTTTTGCTTCTGTTTTAGAGACTCTGGCATGTTGTTTTAAAAATGCAAAAACCTCTTTGTAGTCGAGTCGAGCCAGTGCAATATCCAACTCCATAACGCTGTGGTGGAGTTGGTTTTTTAAAATTGGCAGTCGTGAACGTACGGTAGGCAGCAAATTTGATTTTGTCGGGGAGATAATAATAAACTCTATATTTGTCGGCGGTTCTTCCAAAAGTTTTAGCAGAGAGTTTTGTGCCACATCAGTGAACTCAGAAGCTGCGATGATGATATACTTTGTCTGTGCTTCACTGATGTATGCTTCAGCCGTTACAAGTTTTGCATGTTCAATTTTAAAATTTTCTTCTATAAACTTTACAACTCTGAATCCCCGCAGTTCATTTTCAAGTTTTTCAGCAGCTTCCTCCACATCATTTGCAATGAGGATATGCCCTTTTATTGCATCAGGAGCTTGCATCAACCTCTCCAAACATTGCAGCATTCAACGAAGCATCAAAAAGTTTGTAAAGCTGTAACAGTTTGATATCCAAATCCGTGTCATAGGATTTGAGTGTAAACGCATTGTTAAAATCTTCATCAAAGATCCAAAAGTAACTCTCATCTTTTCTTTTGGCAATATCGCTGCGTTTATCATCTCCTTTGCCAATGTACCAAAAAAAGTAGTCGCCCTTAAAAGAGAGTGATATCATATCATCTATAATATCTATCATTTCACCACTGCCTACACTGTTGTAATACGTATAAATATTGTCAATACTGATGACAGGTATCATAGGGCGTTCAAGCAACACTCCGTTTAAAGAGCTCAAAATGTAATTTTCAAACCACTTTCTTTTTTCATCAGTAATTAAAATGATTGTTTTGCCATTGAGTATCTGCTCCAATGCGTATGCAGTTGTTTTGGACCATTCAAACCGGTGTTCTTCAAGCCAGCTGAGACTACCGCCCTTTTCTCTTATGGCATCCAGGCTCCATTGTGCAAAATCCGGCATGTAATTACTTATTTGTCTAACTCGTAAGTATTATGCAAAGAGCGAACTGCGAGTTCTGCATACTTTTCGTCTATTACCATGGATACTTTTATTTCTGATGTTGAAATCATATTGATATTGATATTTTCTTTTGCCATCGTCGAGAAGGCTTTGGCAGCAACACCGGCATGCGATTTCATACCAACACCCACTACAGAAACCTTACAGATATCTTCATTATAAGAGTCATCTTTGATTTCACCGCTTTGCACAAAGGTATCTACAACAGATTTTGCGTCATGTAAATCACTCACAGGTACAGTAAAGTCAATATTTGTTGTATCATCAACCGCCTTGTTCTGAATGATCATGTCCACATTGACCTCGGCATCTGCCAATGCATTAAAAATATCAGAAGCAATGCCCGGTCTGTCTTTGACACCCATCAAAGAGATGCGTGCCTGGTTTCTGTCTAACGCAATTCCGCTTACTAGTGGTTTTTCCATAATATTTTCTTCCTTTGTAATTAATGTTCCCTCATCATCGCAAAAACTGCTTCGTGTTACGAGATTGACATTGAGTTTTTTTGCCAGTTCAACAGAGCGGTTTTGCAATACTTTTGCGCCTAATGATGCAAGTTCAAGCATCTCTTCATAAGAGATTTTATCAAGTTTTTTTGCTTTTGGTTCAATTCGCGGATCTGTTGTAAAAATACCTGTCACATCCGTATAAATTTCACATAAGTCAGCCTCTAATGCCCCTGCAATGGCAACAGCTGAAAGGTCACTTCCTCCGCGTCCGAGTGTTGTGACATCTCCGTCTGTATTGACTCCCTGAAAACCGGCAACCACAACAACTTTGCCATTTTGCAACGCACTTTTCATAGCTTTGGGATCAATCTCTTCAATACGCGCTTTGGTATGCTGATTGTCGGTGACAATACCCGCTTTTCTCCCCGTCATTGCCACAGCATCGATTCCCATCTCCTGCAGTGCAATAGAAAGGAGTGCCGATGTCACTCTTTCACCTGAGCTCAACAGTATATCCATCTCAGCCCGAGCCGGATTTTTTGAAAAATGTTCGGCATAGCCGACAAGTTTGTTTGTTTCTCCGCTCATTGCCGAAACAACAACAACTACATCATGCCCGGCTTCTTTTGTTTTTGCCACACGATTCGCTACATTTTGTATGCGTTCCAAATCACCAACACTGGTCCCACCGAATTTTTGAACTATTAGCATTTACAACAGCCCCTCTCTTTTAAAATGATTTATAACTTTTTCATATACAGACTGCTTAAAATGCGGTGTAAAGTCTAAAACATCCTCTATTGCCACAAATTTATAGTTTATAAACTCGGGATGCTTTGTATCTAGGTTTATTTTGGCATCTTTTGCAAGTTTGAGTAAAAAATATTTTTGTGTCTGTCCCTTATACGGCTTCATTTTACTCGCAATTTTAGGAGGAAAATCATAAGAAATCCACTCTGGGTATTCTGCTATTATTTCAGCAGAGTCTGTCCCTATCTCTTCTTCCATTTCACGAAAAAGAGCCTCTTTGACCTCTTCGCCTTCATCAATGCCACCCTGTGGAAACTGCCAAATGTCAGTCAAATCATTTCTTTGTGCGATAAAAACATCTTTTTTTTGCGGATACTCACTTGAGACGATTATCATAGCAACATTGGGACGGTATATTTCTTCTTTACTCATATAAGCACCTGTAGTTAATTAGACTTCTTACATAACTCCTGTATGCCTCAGAGGATAAAGAAGTGGTAAGATTGTGCAAAATAAATTTTTATACCTAGCATTAGCTAAAAATAAAATATTGTTTTGTGCAAGATTGCTGCTTCTTTATCCTTCCACAGGACACTTTATAGAGAGCTTTACTCTGCGTTAGACAATCCCAACCGGAGCTATGGCTACGCTTGAGAACATCTGCCTTGATTAAAACTCTCTATAAAATGCTGAAACATATAGGAGTTATGCAAGAAGTCTATTATCGCGATTATACAGCAATAGCAATTAAAATAAGTTTATCCGGCTATAATTTCACTATGTTAGTTTATATTCATATTCCTTTTTGCGATTCTAAATGTTCTTACTGTGCTTTCAACTCTTATGTTGACAAGTTTCATCTCAAAGAGAACTACATGTATGCACTTAAAAAACAGCTGCAGTATGAATTGCAAAGATTTCAAGCAAAAAAAGAGACCATAGAGACTGTTTTTATAGGAGGTGGTACACCTTCAACCGTCGCCCCGCAGCTTTATGAAGAAATTTTTAACCTGCTAAATCCCTATCTTATGAAAAACGCAGAAATAACCAGTGAAGCAAATCCCAACTCTGCAACAAAAGAGTGGCTTGAGGGCATGTATAATCTCGGAGTTAATCGTATCAGCTTCGGAACACAAAGCTTTGACACAAAAAAACTTAAAATTTTAAACAGGGCACATACTCCACAAATGTCTGTAAATGCTGTTCACAATGCCTCTGCTGTTGGATTTGAAAACATCTCACTTGATTTGATTTATGCTACTCTGGGTGATACAAAAGAACTGCTTGCAAAGGATATTCAAACAGCTCTGTCACTGCCAATCAACCACATCAGTGCCTATGCCTTAATGATTGAAGAGGGAACTGCATTTGAAAATCGTCCCCAAATGTCAAATGAACAGCTTTCTCTTACAAAATGGCTCTTTAAAGAGATTCAAGACCATGGGTTTTTACAGTACGAAATAAGCAATTTTGGAACATATCAATCTCTTCATAATCTAGGCTACTGGCAATATAAAGACTATATCGGGGCCGGGGCCGGAGCTGTCGGCAAACTTGGACTTACAAGATTTTATCCCTTAACTGATATAGAAGCATATATCAGTGATCCCCTGTCAATCAGACAAGAGACGCTCACACAGGAAGACAAAAGACTTGAACAGATATTTTTAGGGTTGCGCTGTGTCATCGGAATAGATCAGGATATATTAAATACACAAGAGAGAGAAAAAGCGGAAATTCTGTTGCATGAACAGAAGATAAAGTTAAAAAACAATACTTTTTACAATGAAGACTATCTTTTGGCAGATGAAATTGCGCTCTTTTTAACCTCTTGAAGATTTTTTAATGATTCTTTGGATAAAATCTCACTATCAATAAACTATGAAGGCTGAATATGTTTGGTATGGGTTTTACAGAGATGCTACTCATAGCAGTTGTCGCTATTTTATTTCTAGGTCCGGACAAACTACCTAGTACAATGGTCGAAATTGCTAAATTTTTTAGAAATGTTAAAAACACAATAGGAACAGTAAAAGATTCTCTTGAAGAAGAGATGAATTTAAGTCAGATAAAACAAGAAGCACTTGCCTACAAACAAGAGCTTCTGAGTGCCAGCGAAAGCCTGAACAAAGTTACAGATATTCCTGCACAGGCCGGTGCAAAACTTACAAGCCTCACAGATGATATTTTAGAAGATGATGAGAAAACAAAAGAAACACCCAAAGAGCCGCAGGAAGTAACTTTCAAGAAAAAGAAAAAAGAAGAAAAAATAGACACGAAAGAAGAAGATAATAAAGATGTTTGATGAATTAAGACCACACCTTGTAGAACTCCGAAAAAGGCTGGCTATTTCAGCAGCAAGTTTAATAGTTATGTTTTTTGTCATGTTTTACTTCCATGAACCAATACTTACATGGATGGTACAGCCACTCAATGATGCTCTGACAGAAGTTGGAAAAGTCTCTGTCAATGCGGCAAACGGTATGATTACCACATCACAGGTTGGCGGCGCATTCTTTGTCGCATTAAAAGTTTCATTTTTTGCAGCGATTGTAGGTGCTTTGCCTATTATACTTTCCCAAATCTGGCTTTTTATCGCGCCTGGACTCTATGCACATGAAAAAAAGATGATTATTCCTTTTATAGTCGGTGGTACAGTTATGTTTCTTGTGGGTGTTCTTTTTGCCTACTATATTGTGACACCTTTTGGATTTGACTTCCTTATTACCTTTGGTTCATTTAAATTTACTCCGCTTATTAACATCGAGGATTATGTCGGATTTTTTACAAAAATCATGTTTGGGTTTGGTCTTGCTTTTGAACTGCCTGTGTTTGCCTACTTTTTAGCTCTTCTTGGACTTGTTGATGACAGACAGATGACAGCATTTTTCAAATATGCAATCATTATTATTTTTATAGTTGCAGCCCTGCTGACGCCACCGGATGTATTGACACAACTGCTTATGGCCGGTCCTCTTGTGATACTCTATCTGCTTTCTATTTTGATAGTAAAAATGGTAAACCCTGCTCCGCCTCTCGAAGAAGAAGAAGAGGATGAAGAAGAGGAAGAAGATGAAAGCAGTTTAAGCGTTAAACATCATGATGAGTATGATGAACTTACAAATAAAAAGGATAAAGATGAGTAACCAGGAGTTACTCACTGCAAGCTATGACTTCACTCTTCCCGATGAACTTATAGCAGACTATCCTGCTTCTCCCCGTGACCATGCAAAACTTTTAGTCTACGACAGAGCTACTGACACAATTACACACACCTTTTTTTATAATCTTGAAAACTTTCTTTCTCCGGAGTGTGCTCTCATTTTTAATGATACAAAGGTTATAAAAGCAAGACTTTTTGGAAAAAAACAGAGTGGCGGAAAAGTAGAACTTCTCATAAACAGAGCCATTACTGCACACAATATCAATGTATATATTCGAGGAAAAGTGAAGACAGACACAGAGATATTTTTTGATGACAGTCTGATGGCAAAAGTGAAACAATTAAATGATGACGGCAGTCGTGAAGTAAACTTTTACCAAAACAATATACTGTTACGGTTTGAAGATTTGCTTCCTGTGATAGACAAAATAGGGCATATCCCTCTTCCTCCCTACATTCAAAGACCGGATGAGGATAAAGATGCTGATGAATACCAAAGCGTATTTGCTTCACAAGAAGGAGCCGTAGCTGCACCTACTGCTTCGCTGCATTTTACATCCGAGCAGCATAAAAGGATTTGTAAAAAACATAAGTATGCCTATATTACTTTACATGTAGGCAGCGGTACTTTTAAACCGGTGGAAGCTGAAGTGATAACAAACCATCCTATGCATTCGGAGTATTATGATATTTCCCAAGAAGCAAAAGAGATTTTGGATTCTGATATTCCTCTCTTAAGTGTGGGAACAACTTCAACAAGAACTATAGAATTTTATGCAAGACACAAAGAACAAACGAGGGGTGAAGCAAATCTGTTTTTGCATCCAAACAACAAACCCTTACGTGTCAACCATCTTTTGACAAATTTTCATCTGCCAAAATCAACACTGCTTATGCTGGTTGCATCTTTTATCGGACTCGATAAAACACATCAGCTTTACGCTGAAGCGATAAAAGAAAAATATAGATTTTATTCGTACGGGGATGCGATGCTTATTCTCTAAGCACCGCTGTTTTTAGCTTCTTGTAATTAAATTATTCTCTTTGATTTTTTTGATAATACTGCTTAAAAAAGAGACTTTTTTCTCTTCATCAGCAAGCAAAGAGACTGCACCAAGATTGAATTTTTCCATTTTGGAATCCAAATAACCTGTATTAAATTTTCCTGCTCTAAACTCATCATCCCGTACAATCTCTCTGTGCAGAACAATATTTGTTTTGAATCCTTCAATATAGAACTCGTCCAGTGCTCTTTTGGCTTTTTTGACAGCACCCTCCCAGTCCAGAGACCAGACTATGAGTTTTCCAAGCATAGAGTCATAACATGTAGGCAGTTCATAGCCTGCATACAGACTGGTATCAAGACGCACGCCCGGCCCTCCTGGTGTCAGGTATTTTGTAACCGTACCGGCAGTTGGCATAAAATTGTTTTGCGGATCTTCAGAATTGATTCTAAATTCAATGGAATAGCCTCGAAATTTTATCTCTTCTTGTAAAAATTTCAGCTTGTCCCCACCGGCAATCTCTATCATTCTTTGTATAATATCCACACCTGTAATCGTTTCAGTGACAGGATGTTCCACCTGAACTCTGGTGTTCATTTCTATAAAATAAATATTATCCTGCTCATCAACCAAAAATTCTACTGTTCCGACACTTTCATAACCCAGTCTGAACATTGCTTTGATGGAAACTCTGTAAAGTTCTTTTCGAACAGCATCATTAAGGAGTGGCGACGGAGCAATTTCAATAACTTTTTGATGGCGACGCTGAATCGAGCAGTCTCTCTCTCCCAAATGCACAATATTTCCGTATTTGTCGGCAACAATCTGCACTTCGATATGACGAGGGTTTTCAACATATTTTTCAATAAAAACATCGCCTTTGCCAAAATATTTCACCGCTTCATTTGTAGCAGATTCAAACATTTTAGAAAACTCTTTTGCCTGTTTGACAATCCTCATTCCTCTACCGCCACCACCGAATGCAGCTTTGATGATTACAGGAAATCCTATTTCTTTGGCAATTTTTTCACCCTCTTTGACATCTATAACCGGTGTATCAGTTCCTTCTAAAACCGGAACACCGATTTTTTTCATAGCAACTTTGGAAGCCATTTTATCACCAAAGAGTTCAATGTGCTCCGGCTTGGGACCTATAAAAATGATACCGTTCTCTTCACAGGCTCTGGCAAATTCAGCACTTTCAGATAAAAATCCGTATCCGGGGTGTATGGCGTCACAGTTTGCTTTTTTTGCCATTGAAATTATTCTTTCATAGTTCAAATATGCTTCAATAGGATTTCCCATTATAGGATAGCATTCATCTGCCTTGGCAACCCAGACACCCTCCACATCAACCTCTGAAAAAACAACAACTGTTTTTATTTCCAACTCTTTACACGCACGAATAATTCTCAGCGCTATTTCGCCTCTGTTTGCGATCAACATTTTAGATATTTTTTGCTTCATGTGATTCTCCAATATTTTAAACTGCAGTATTATAAAGTTTTAAAAAATTTATCTCTATACTTTAATTGACATTGAAATTATCTATTTTTGTAATTTTTATTTTCTAATTTTGCTATAATAAGAATTATGAAAAAAACAACTTTAGAAAAAAAGATAAAAATCTCCAATTATATTATGTATTACATTTATACCAATATAGATACAGATATCAATATGGATGAACTTGCCCAAAACCTAAAAATCAACAAATTTTACATGCATAAGATTTTTAAAGAGATATTCAACCGAAATATATATGAAAGTATAAAATCCATACGCCTGCAAAAAGCTTCCAATCTGCTCTTAACCAACAAATACTCCACAATATCCGAAGTTGCAAACTCCTGTGGATATTCTTCCCAGACTTCTTTTATACGCGCTTTTAAAATCCGCTTTGCCATGACACCCAAAGAGTGGCGAAAAGGGGGCTACAAAAAGTATTCGAACAAAATCCTCAAGCAGTCTCTCATAGCCACAAAATCAAAGGCACAGTTTCATACCATTACACCTGAAATTGTTAAGATGCCTGAACTTTCAGCATACTATATCAGACACAGAGGCTATAACGACAGCATAAAACAGACTTGGCAAAAACTTCAAACATGGGTATTTAGCAATAATCTCACCAATTACAAAGAGATTGCACTCCTGCATGACAATCCGGCGATTACACCGCTTGATGAGTGCCAGTATGTTGCTTGCATCGTAAATGAGGATTCAAATATTAACGTGAATGACAGATTGCCAAACTTTAAAATTTCAGGAGGCGTGTACGCGAAATTTCACCTGCAGGGAGAATCCGGAGATTTTTTAAAGTTTATTCACTGGGTGTATCATGAGTGGTTACCACAAAATGAATATGAAACAACCACAAAACCCCCTTATGTTATTTACAAGAAAAACAAATATTTGTCCAAAGATAATACTTTTGACATAGCCCTTTATCTCTCAATAAGTTATTAAGCTGCCCTTCAATTAAGAAGTGGGAAAAACTCTTGCGTTTTTTATCTCTATGGTACCGGCTAGTTCTGCTTCAAAAATTTTGGTCGGATATTTTTGTAAAGCGTCCTCATATATTGGATTACTTTGACAATAGTACAAAAACTCATCCAAAGCCACTTCTTTACATGTAAAGCCTGCAAACTGTGCAACAAAAGCATCTACATTATAGATAGCTTTTGCCTCTCCTTTTGCAAGTAACTCATTTGTCGCTTCACTCTCTCCTATCCGGTGTGCTAGTACATATACTTCTTTTCCCATTTTCAAAGCGTACTCAACACTGCGCATTGTTCCTGAGTTAAAATCTGCATAAGTCACTACAAGGACATCTCCCAAAGCAACGACTACTTCATTGCGCAAAGGAAAATGATACTTATGAGAAGGAGTCCCTTCTTCAAACTGACTGAGCACCAAACCCTTTGTCTCAATATCTGCAATAATATTTTTATTGATTGCAGGATAGCGCTTGTCTAGTCCTGTTGCTGCAACTGTCATATACAAGAAAAATCTGTATTAAAAGATAAATAAACTAGGAGTTTTTAAATTTTATTTACAAGAATAACATGAATTAAATAACAATAAAAAGGTGAAATACATTGAATATTACAAAAACTAACTGTACTAAATTTTCTATTGAAAAAACAGATAAAATTATATATAATATGAACATGAGTGTAAGAAAAATTAAAAAAAGCTACCTATCTTGTACTGGCTATTTTGCAAGCTATAAAAACAAAAATCAAGTTGCTTTCGAATCAGTACTTGAAAGAGATCTCTTTATGCTCCTTGAATTTGATACTAATGTTGTGAAATACGAAGAACAGCCTATGCAAGTTTTTTATCCTTTTAATGATAAAATGCATATGACGGAGCATCCGGACACCCAACGCGTTTCAAATCGGACACCAAGAAAGAGAATATTTTCTGTAACGCCATTTTAGCATAAAGTGTCCGAATGATTTTTTAATATTCGTCAGTTTTGATGCTCGATTTGAGTTTTCGCATCGATGGACCACTCAGTTCTATTCTATGGGAGGAGTGAACAATTCTGTCTAAAATTGCATCTGCAATGGTGTTGTTGTTGAGATAGTTATACCACTCACTTACAGGAAGCTGTGAAGTGATAATTGTAGAATTAATCTGTGTTCTGTCCTCTATGATCTCAAAGAGATTCGTTGCATCATCTTCACCCATAGGTATCACACCGAAGTCATCAAGAATCAGCAGTTTAAATCTTGAATACTTTTTAAGCAGATTAGTATAAGTTCCATCCAACCTTGCAATTTTTATCTCCTCAAGTAATGAAGGAGTTCTTACATAGTAGGCTTTGTACCCATCAAATATAGCCTTATTGGCAAACGCTTGAGCGAGATAGCTCTTTCCAGTCCCAGTTTTACCGGTAATGATGATGTTCTGTCTGGCATCGATGAAGTTGAGTGAAGATAATGACCTAATCTGTGCTTTGTTGATCCCTCTTTGTGGTGTATAGTCTATAGCATCGAGTGCTGCTTGCTTGTCTTTGATTTTTGAGAGTCTGTGATTCATGATAATGCGTTTATTGCGTAAAAATATATCCTGCGCATCAAGAAGCTGATAGAGTCTTTCGCTAAACCCCATAGAATCGTAGTTGATATCCTCCATCTGTTGCATATATGCCTCTTTAAAGCCCTTATAGCCAAGTTCTGTCAGTTTGTTGACAACGGTAGTGTGATTCATTCTTTTGTCCTTGTTTTTTTTGTTGTTTGATTGTTATTTCTATTTGTACTCATCCGCACCGCGGATATTGGAGTGGTTGTTAAAGAGTGCGTACTGTGATGATGGTTGCACATTATTGGCACTGTCACTCAGATAGAGCTTTTTATCGAGTATCGATCTGATCGACTTTGTGGTTGTGGTGTTATGCTTTGTAGCATACATCAGCGCCAACTCCAGCTCTGTGTTACCATAGAGTTTTGCCAACGATAAGATGGCTACTATTTTATTATACGCCTGTGGTGGATACTCCATCGATGCAAATATATCCTCCACAAACACACTGCTGAATTCACCTATCTTTTTTGCCCAAGAGCGCAGTCTTTGTGGATTCATACTCTCGTTTACATACTGATGTTTACTTGGCATATGTTCATGCAGTGTCGAGCACTCACCGACTCTTCGCAGGCGTGGATGTGTAGCGATGAGCCTGTTCTTGTGGTAGATATAGACACTCTGTGTGGAGTATCGTACCTCTACCTCTTCTTTGATATATTTGTAAGGTACGGAGTAGTTGCATTTCTCAAGGCTTATATGGTAATCCTGATGCACTTTTGCAATCTTGAACTGTTTATAGACATAGCTGTTTGCAGACAGTGGATTGAGATAGGGTGCATCGAGCTCATTAAAGAGCTCTGTTCTACTCTTTTGGAGATGTTTTATAATCTTGTTGTTGTATCTATCGAGCAACTCCGCTATAGCTTCGTTGAGCTCATCGACACTGAAAAACTTATGGTGGCGAAAGCGTGCGAGAATGTAGCGTTGAATCGCTTGGACACCCTGTTCTGCTTTTGGTTTGTCTTTTGGCTTTCTTGGGCGTGCGGGATTTACTATGACGCCATAGTGGCGATTGAGGTCTGCATAGCTCTCATTGACGACGATACCATTTTTATTATTGGAGATGATGGCACTTTTGAGATTATCGGGAACTGCCACTCTTGGCACTCCGCCAAAGAACCCATAGCACTTGACATGGGAGTAGATGAAGTCCTCCTGTCTTTGACTTGGGGTAGCGTGAACGAAGGTGTATCCACTTGCACCAAGTACGGCTATGAATATCTGTGCATACTCCACTTCACCGGTTCTTTGATTGTGTATTGGCATAGTAACACCGCTGTAGTCTACAAACATCTTCTCACCCGCAAGGTGTGTCTGGCGCATGGAGGGGTTGAGTTTTTTGACGAAGCGGCGGTAGTACACGCGAAACTGGGTGTACTGATACCCATCCGGATTATCCTCTTTATACTCTTCCCACAACAGATAGAGTGTCACTTTGGTTTTTTTACGCAGTTTGAGCTCTTGGTGGATATAGTTGAAGTTTGGCATCGCTTTGCGTGAGACGACGACACTGGCTACATCGGGGAAAAACTGTAGTTTGAGTGCATCATCATCTAAAACATCAATCTGTTCTATTGACAATCCAAGCTCTTTAAACCGTTTGATATAATCTGCAACGGTACTTTTGGCTACTCCTGTAGCGTCATGTATCTTTCTGATTGACAAGCCCATACTATGGTACTTTACAATATCACGAACTGATCTCATGGATATAATCCTCATTTTCAACACCCTTGTAAATAAATTTACAAAGAGTGTATTTGAATTTAGAAAATATCTCTTTCTTAAACGAATCTTTGTTGACGCTTTTTTAGTAAAAGTGTCCGAATCATTTTCGTCATCACTGTCCGATTTAAAACCGTCACAGGTGTCCGAACTAAAACGTTATGGGTGTCCGATTTGGTGCATTTTTTGCAATAAAACAAGAAGATATACTCCTGATGTACTTGTAACATATCAAGATGCGACACAAAAACTTATCGAAGTAAAATATTCCAGTGAATTAGTTAAAAAACCAGAATTAATAAATAAGTTTAATACTTTACAAGAGTATTTTTCAACTGAACATAATTTAATCTTTGAACTATTTACAGATAAGCAAATTAATACTCTCTATCTTGATAATCTAAAATTTCTTTATAACTTTGCTTTTGTTCCAGCTTATATCGAATATACAAATAGCATTGAAGAAATTCTTGTATATCACGATATGATTGCCATCAAAGATATTTTGTCTACTCTTACAACAAACAAAAATATACAACTTCAATATATTCCGTATATATGGAATTTTATATTTAAAAACATGCATCAAGTAGAAATAAATTTATATAAAAAACTCACTATGGCTACCTATATCACTTTAAAGAATCAACATGAGTAAACTAAATCTTACTATCGGTTCAACCGTATATTACAAAAAGCAAGAGCACACTATAGTACGTATTATTAATTTTAATCAAGTTGCAATACAGGATGTAAAGGAAAATAAAGTTTTAACAGTTCACATTAGCGAACTACGGTCAAATATGATTCAACCTACAACAGAGAAATCATATATTGACAACTACTCAGAAAATGAGTGGCAAATAGCCAAAGAACGCTATGAAATAATACAACCTCTTATATTTAAAAATCGTTCAAGAATAGAAGTAGAAGAGATAGCAAAACAACATCAAAAAAGTCCAACAACAATATATAAATGGATTAATATTTATGAACAAACCCAAGAGATTAGTTCACTTATCCCTAAGACAGCAAAAAGAGGTAAAAAAGGTAGTCGACTTGATAAAAAAGTTGAACACATCATACAACAAATACTCGAAGAGCTCTATCTGAATAAGCAAAAATACGGGTTCAGAAAAATATATTCCAAGATAGCACGGGCATGTAAAAAACTTAATTTAGATATACCTCATGAAAATACTATTAGAAACAGAATTGAAGCTATTCACCCTAAACAAGCTGTAAAGGCAAGGGATGGTTATAAAGCATCTCAAACACAATTTAATAATTTCGAAGGAGAGTTTCCGGAGGGAAATTATCCACTCGAAGTACTTCAAATTGATCATACTCCGCTTGATATAATTGTAGTTGACAAAATGCATAGACAGCCCCTGGGAAGACCTTATTTAACATTAGCAATTGATGTATATTCACGAATGATTGCAGGATTTTATATCTCATTACAAGCTCCTGGTTATTATAATGTTAGCCAATGTCTACTTAATTCATTTTCAGAAAAAGGTAATTTATTACAACAATACAATATTGAAGGTGAGTGGAATATCTATGGTATCCCACGCATTATACATGTTGATAATGGTGCAGATTTGGTCAGCAATGATATGCAACGCGTCTGTGATGAGTTTGGTATTACCTTAATGAAACGACCTGTTGCCAGACCTCAATTTGGAGCACATGTAGAAAGATTTTTTGGCACGATTAATAAAGAAGTCCATAATCTTGATGGAACAACCTTTTCAAATATTCAAGAAAAAGGAGAGTACAACTCTCAAAAAAATGCTTCCTATACACTTGAAGAATTGACAAAGTGGTTACTTCATTATATTGTAAATATTTATCATAATAGTTACCATCATGGTATTGAAATGACACCAAACGACAAATACAGGATCGGCATATTTGGAGATGATGACAATCCAGGTACAGGAGTACTCCCTCCAATTATTGAAAACATGGATGATATTCGTATTTCACTTCTACCAACATATTTTAGAACAATACAAAAAACAGGTATTTCCATTGATGGGATAACATATTATTCAGATGTTCTAAGACATTGGATTGGCATTAAAGATGAAAATGGCAACAAAATCAAGCATAAAATTAAAAGAGATCCACTTAATATTCAAAAAATTTACTTTTTTGATCCAGAAGTTAAAGAGTATTTTGAGGTACCATATCGAAAACTTTATGCACCAGTCATGACATTGTGGGATCTATATGCTGTGAAAAGATACCTTAAAGAGAAAAAAATCACAAATTACTCTGAAGAAGATCTCTTTGAAGCATATGAAGTACTTGAACGAATAGAGCAAGAAACCCTGAATACTCATAAAAAACAAAAGATAAGAAAATCAAAGCCAGTAAAAAATACGACACAAACAGTAATATATGAAAATAATGAAAAAGAAAATACAACAGCATCTAGTAATTACGACTCTTTGTTCGAAGATATTAATATTTTTGATGTTGCACTAATAAAGGCTATTGATGAAGATTAGTTTAACAAACGAAACCCGACAAATATTAGATTGTTCAATCGAAGAAAGAATAGCCTTTATATCAAAAGAAAAATGGATTAATTATCCACTTGCTCAAAATATTATCAATGAACTAGAAGATATTTTAAAATATGAACAAGGTAAAACACGAGTTACAAGTGTACTATTAGTTGGGTCTTCTCATAATGGGAAAACTTCTATTTTAGAAAGGCTTATAGAACTTCATCCACCTTATGATTACTATGCCACTAATCCTGAAAAAGTGATAGAACAATTTTTTGAAAAATATAGTGCCACAGGTATACCTGTACATTATATAATGGCACCAGGAGAGCCTAAAGAAACACGACTCTACAGTAATATTTTACATTCTCTGAATGCACCATATAGAGAATCAGACAATGTAGCTAAAAAGCAATATCTTGTTGAGTACTATTTAAAACTTTTAAATGTTAATATGCTTATAATTGATGAAATACACAATGTATTAAGTGGACCTGTTGCAAGGCAAAAGCAAGTGCTTAATGCTATCAAAAATTTGAGTAATACCCTCAAGATTCCAATTGTACTTGCAGGAACCAAAGACGCACTTCGAGTAATCAGTACAGATACACAGATAAGTAGTCGCTTTAGACCTTTATATCTCAAGAAATGGAAAATGAATCAAGACTATGTAAATTTACTTGCAACAATAATAAGTACTCTCCCGTTAAGAAAAGATTCCGATATTTTAAATCCACAAACAGCACAAGAGATTCTTAATATATCTGAAGGATATATCGGTGATATATTAGGATTGATAAAAAAAGCAGCCATCTATGCTCTTCGCAATCAAAAAGAATATATAGATTTTGAAGATATCAGAAACTGTAAATATAGCTCTTTATCAGAAACAAATAAAGTACGGGACCTTTCTGATATATGATAAAAACTATTAAATCTATCAAGTTACTACAACAACCTTTCATTATCATTCCAAAACCTTTAAAAGATGAAATCTTCAGCTCATGGTTTACAAGATTATCATATGCACATCATTTACATCCTCGTACATTCATAAACTTATATTTTGGTGTAGAAAATCGTGGTAAGTTCAAAAAAAATATCGACACTAGTCTAAATAAGGATATGCTTTCTCTTATTCAAACTATGTGCAACAATAGGGTTCAACCTTGCAAGCTCACTCTAAAAACGCATTCAGGATATTTACAAGAGGATGAAATAACAGTAGCTTCCAATAGATTCCTTGGACCATTAAAGTTTTGTCCACTATGCCTTCGAAAAGATAAAATTCCCTACTTTAGAAGGCATTGGAAACTTATATTTTATAATGCATGCAAAGAGCATCAATGTTACTTGTATGACACTTGTCCACAGTGTCAAAATCCACTCTCTATTTTAAAAATGTATAACAATAATTTTCCTTTTAACTATTGCTCTACCTGTGGATTTGAATTAAAAAAAGCAAAGAAACAAACTATTAAACAAAAATTTATTGTTGGTTTATATCAGCAAAATAGACTTCACAATATATTGACTAGAGGATATGTAAAATTTGGTAAAGATATAGTCTATTCATTTTGTTTTTTTGATGTCATTATTCAACTAACAAAAATTATTATGCTACAAAAGAATATTTTATTTATTCAATATCATCCATTATTTGGACTTCTAAAAAATCCCCTATACAAAAAAATAAATTCAGCTAAATCAGTATATATACAACTTAATGTTATTCAAAACTATGCACTATTTGGAATTATCCTTTCTTTATTTGCTAGATATCCGAATAATCTACAACAATATATCGACATAAATCATAAAACTCACTGGGATATGGTAAAAGAAATACGATATCTATCATATTGGTATGACACTTGTATAAACAGAATCGTACCACGATACATTGCATTTGGAGACTTAATTACAAAAGAAGAAATTGAAAATGGAATTAAGTACTTAAAATCACAACATAAAGAAATTACAAAAGCAAATCTCTCCAGACTATTTGGAAATATTAGTCACTTTGCGAAATATTCTTATAAGAATTTGCCACTATGACAGGTATAATAACTTCAAGTTCCAATATTATGATAAAATATCTTACAACAAAAAATGGCTATTACAAGGAGGAGTATCAAAGTATGACAATGTTGCAAAGTTTTAAGCAGTATTATACTCCTCAAAAATATAGCCAATACTTAATAAAAGAATTAAATTATTTACATCCAGAAAGAGTTATGGATTTAGCAATTGGTGCTGGCTCTTTAATAAAAGAAGCTTATGTGCTATGGAAAGATGCCAAGTATTTTGGAAACGATATTGATAACAATTGTTGTCATTCAGTTTCTAATGAATTATCAAATATTCAATGCTTTAACGAAAATGCATTGCAATATGACACGATTAATAAACTACTTCCAAGTACTCAACCTATTGATCTATGTCTAGGCAACCCACCTTTTGATTTAATACTTCAAAACCGTGATACTAAAAAAATTTTAAAAATTTTCAATTTACACGAAATATACAAATCAAAGAAAATACCAGCTGAACTTATATTTACTTTGCAATGTATTAGGATCGTATCACAAAATGGGACTATAGCTCTAATTCTTCCTGATGGTTGTTTTGTAAATAACTATTTTAAACCTTTTAGAAATTTTTTGATAACAAATTATGATATAAAAAAGATAGTCGAACTTCCTGATAATATATTTACTAAAACAGAAGCAAAAACACATATATTAATTTTTGAAAAGCAATCACCATCTAATAAACTTATCACATTATCTTCAGTAGAAAATCATATGAATGATATTCAAATAACAAAGCAACAAGCTTTAAATAGAATGGATTATAGTTATTACACTGATTTAAAAAACTTTCAATCACAAACATGTATTACGGACTTTGATATAGAAATTATACGAGGAAAACCAAAATATAAATTAATCGATATTGATCAAGCGTATATTTTACATACTACTGACTTATCAAAAAACCAAACTTTTTCAAATCGTTTAAAAAGTGATAAAAAACTTATAAAATACCGGGAAAGAATAGCAAAAGCAGGAGATATTATTTTTGCAAGAGTTGGAAGTTACTGTTTAGGCAATGTAGGTCTAATTGAAAAAGGCTATTTCGTGGCTACTGATTGTGTCTTCATTATACGAGTTAAAGATAAAATTTTACGAGAAAAACTTTTAAATTTACTACAATCACCCTTTGGAAAAAACTGGATAAAAGCCAATGCAAGAGGTGTCGCAGCGAAACATATTACATTAGAGGATATAAAAAATTTTCCTCTGCAAACGAGGTTTACACATGTTTGAATTACCTGATGAATGGGAAGCATTTTATGATGATATGACAGAAAGAGCAAAACAATACATTAAAATAAAATATTGGGATATTTCAGAAGATGACTTTCTACTTTGGCTTCAAAATTTTG
Organism: Sulfurimonas sp. SWIR-19; assembly: GCF_020410885.1. Taxonomy (GTDB): domain Bacteria; phylum Campylobacterota; class Campylobacteria; order Campylobacterales; family Sulfurimonadaceae; genus Sulfurimonas; species Sulfurimonas sediminis. Next base: position 1,868,759 of record NZ_CP084578.1, read on the forward strand.
AAACAGAGCATCAAAAATTTTTAGTAGCCATAATAATATATAGAATAATGTACAGAAATATTAATCCTATGCTTTCAATGTTCCAATATATTATAGATATTCTTTTACCAAATATTTTAGATGAACTTGATATATATACAATAGATTCGCTTGAGTCATTTCATGATAACTTAAAGAAAGGGTATGATCTTCCTATTCGATTTTCTGCTGTTGAAAATGTTGATGAACAAACAGGGAAAAGTGGAAGTTCTATCATACGTGATTTCGCAAGAAAAGGCAGTTTTCATAATAATTTCAAGATTGCTGCTCAAAACCTCAAAAACATAGATAGAAATCAAGTAAAAATTATTGTAATATTTGATGACATCATGGGTACTGGTGAACAATTTAATACATTTTTGGAGAATTATCATCAAGATTTAGAAGGACTAATTTGTTTATATACCCCTTTAACTGCCACTTCATTAGGTTTAGCATCTTTTAAAGCTGAGAAATATCCTAATGTTATTATAAAACCCGTTGAACTTTTAGATGAAAATTACAGTTTTTTTAATAAAAAATTTATGCCAAAAATTGCAGAAAATATCGATATCAATGATCTATTACAAGTATATAAAGATTTGGTTAAATCGAAGACAAAATTAAAAAGCAACTTGCTAGGAAGAAAAGATTTAGCATTAACTTATATTTTTTCAGTCTCAACTCCAAATAACTCACTTCCAATATTTTCATATAATGATCAAAATTGGAATTCAATCTTTCCAAGATAAGGATTTAAACAATGGAACAATTATCACAGATTTTTAAAAAAAACAGAGCAGAAGAATTACCTGATGACCTCTGGGAAAATTTTGTTTTACCGATAAACTATCAACAATATAATTTACTAAAAGAAACAAAAAGTGTTAAAGTTGTAGGTGGGAGAGGTACAGGAAAAACTATGTATTTAAAATACCATGCATTTTCAACACAATTTAGTTCAAAAAGAGAGCAAATCCCAGAATCTGCACTAGATGTTATTGGAATTTATTGGAAACCTGATACTCATTTTGTCCAGCTAATTAATGAAAACTATATAGGAAAAGAATGGAATTCAGTTTTTAATACCTATGTAGCACTATCTTTATTGTCAAAATTTTCTGAATTTGCTAATACTTTTTTAAAATCAAATTATTCTGATAAAACATTAAAAAGTAATATTGAAAATTTTATAATTCCAAATATTTTATCTTCGGAACTATCATCACATTCATTAACTCTTCTCGAGTTAAAAAAACATGTCCGAGGACTATTATATAAATTGCAAAACTGGCTTCATAATCCACTTAAAAAATTTTCGATTGTTTTGGATGCAAAAGCTACAATTAACTATCTTGTTAACGAATTAACTGATACAAATTTATTAAATTCTAGTTCCTTTCATATATTTATTGATGAATTTGAAAACTTCCGAGGAGAACAACAAAAAATAATTAATACATGGATGAAACATGGAGAAAACCCGTTATTATTTAGTGTGGCATTTAAAAAACATGCTATTGTTTCTAAAGAAACAACTGGAAATGAAACTATACAACAGCGCAATGATCATAGGATTATTGACTTAGTTGATGATATATATGCAAATAATGAAAGTGAATTTAAAATTTTAGCTGCTGAAATCATTGCCAATAAAATACACAATTATTCTAGTACTCTAGTAGAATTTATAGATCCGAAATTAATTTCAGATCAAACAATGCTTAATAAAAGAAGATCTCCTGCATACAAAAAAGAAATTTTGAATTTAGTAACAACTATATTTCCACAATTTACTTATGAAGATATTTCACAACAAATGCTAAATGACTCTATTTTAAGTGATAAAATTAAAAAAAATATTAAACAAGCATTAAAAGAGAAAAAGTCAGATATTAATATAAATATTTATTTTGATAATAACTTCTCTAAAGAAACAGTTGTCAATAGTATTTTGCTTTTTAGAAAAACCACTAAGCCTCAAGAACTTGCAAATACATTTGAAGAATATAAACAAGGAATAAATAATAAAAAAACTATTGCATACAAAGAACAAGTTTCAAATAGTATTGTAGGAGCCATATTGTATATATACAGTTCATTTCCAAAGCGAATTTGTCCTATTTATGCAGGGTTTGATAGATTCTGCACTATGTCGAAAAACAATCTAAGACATTTATTAGAGTTATGCTATCAATCTTTTATTGAACTAGAAAACAATTCAAAAAATTTGGAAAAAATCAAAAATACCTTACCAATAGTAAAAATAGATTTACAATTAAAAGCTGCAAAATTTTGTAGTAAACAAGAACTAGATACAATTTCAGAGCTAGGTCCCTATGGGCAAGATTTACAAAAAATTGCCCATAGATTAGGACGTATATTTTATTTAAAACAAAAAATAAGAACACAAAGCCAACCAGAAAATATACATTTTTCAGTAGAAACTTTATCTTTACAAACTTTAGACCCTAAAGTAACAGAATTGTTATATCAAGCAAAATTATGGAATATCATACAAGAATATGATGAGACTACAAAAGACACGGAAAATAATTTAGCTACAAAAGAATATATGCTAACACCTATACTTGCACCATATTACAAAATTACAATGAGAAAAATTCACAAGATTGTATTTTCAATTTCCGAATTTAAAACCATTTTTTTAGAAAATGATGATTCTTACGAAAAACTATATGAATCTTTTATTCATAAATGGAAAATCGATGAAATTTTTGAGGATAGGACTAAAGATCTTGGGTTATTTGGAGAGCAATATTAAATGTTAAAATTTAAAAACATTCAATCTATAGATATTATTGACAAAAATATTTATGCACACAATCATTTAGTTTTTTATGGTAACACCAATTTAGACGATAGAGGGAAAAAAGCATACGAAATTGTTTCCAAGATTCAAGACTCTGTACAAATAGAATATGATCCATTAACATTTTCAATGCAAATAAATTCTAATACAGTACCTTATAAAGACTTTCTAACTTACATTCAATCTGTTACAACAACCCGAATTTTAATCGAAGCTACTACATTAAGCTTTGCAGAAATATTGTACATTTTAGAAGGTGCTAATCAAAACGATAAAGTTATAGAAATACAAATTTTATATATTGAACCAAAAGAGTATAAATTTCATAATAGTTCTGTTACAACTTATGATGAATTCTCGCTATCCGATAAATTTCAGCAATATCCCCCTCTTCCGGGATATACAATAAATGCAGAATTAAATGATATTGATTTAATTGCATTTCTTGGATTTGAAAAAACAAGACTTGGACAAATTTTTGCCCAAGAAGAAACTGTATACCAAAACTTTACTCCCATTATACCATTACCTGGTTTTCTTCCAGGGTGGGAGAATAGAAGTATAAATAACCATTTAAAATTTTTTTCATCTAAGTACTCTTTCTCAGATATAAAATATGTGGCAGCTAATAATCCATATCAAGCATATACTGTATTAGAGAAAATTGCTAATAGCCAGAAAAATTTTCGTGTAGCTCCTATTGGAACAAAACCAAATGCTATAGGCTGTGCTGTATTTTTAGTTAATTATGCTAATGAAGAAGCAAACTATGGTGCACTATACGATTTTCCTGTTAAAAGTAAAAAACGTTCTGAAGGAATCGGGAAAATACATATATATAATTTGTTTAAAGAGTAAAATATATTCATTACTATCCCCTAATACCAGCAACTCTAGATGAGAGCAAAAACCTAAAAAATGCTTTTATAAAAAGTACAAAAGGAATACTCCAAATAATAGCAAATCATAGATAAAGTTGCACATAAAGAGGAATCAAACCTTTCACAAAAGTAGCGACAATGATAAAAAATACCATCAAATGGATGTAAATATTTGATGCAAGGTGTCTTCCTGTATGAATCCATCCTATTGTATAATGCCCCTAACCCTCTTGCTGTTATAAAGTGTCTAAAGCCTGAAATTCCATTGTCCTCATTAAAAAGTATACTTCAAATATAATATACTAAAAACATAGGCGTAAAAAATAAAGAAAATTACTATGTAAAGCATTCGAGAAGTATTTTGATCAAAATACAATTGTTCAAGTACTTCCATTAAATTTTAATATATAGATTTTTGCATTTACAATTTTAATCTCACCACTAAGCTCAGCTTCAAAAATCCTAGTTGGAAACTTTTTTAATACTTCATCATAACTTGGATTTGTTTTACAAAATTCTAAAAAATCATCACATTTTTTTTCTGCAATCTCTCCAAACTTTTTAACAAATTTATCAACATCATAAATAGCTTTAGCTATTTCTTGTTTTAATAACTTGTTTGTTGCATTACTTTCACCTATTCTATGAGGTAACACATAAATCTCTTTCCCCATTTTCTTAGCATATTCAACACTTCTCATAGTTCCCGAGTTTTCATCTGCATACATAACTATCAATATTTCACCAAGTGCTACTATCAGTTCATTGCGAAGAGGAAAATTATATCTTTGAGATGGAGTACCTGCTTTGAACTGACTCAAAACCAAGCCATCTTTTTCTATTTCTTGTATTATATTTTTATTTATTGCAGGATAACATTTATCAAGTCCTGTTCCCGCCACCATTATAGTATTTTTCACACCTGCTGCCTTATGAGCAATAATATCTGTTCCAATAGCACCACCACTCACTATACACACACCAACTTGTGCAAGCTTAAATGCTATCTCATGTGTTAATTGTCTTGCATACTGATTTGGCTTTCGACTCCCTATAATGGAAATTTTTTTTCTATTGAGCAACTCAATATTTCCTTTAAAAAATAGCTCATCAGGATATTTTTTCATGGATTCTAATTCTGATATATATGTACTTACTTTGGATATCATTTTCAGTTTCTATTTTCTATATATATTTTTTCTAAAAGATTATCACACCAACTATCAATTGCGAGATCATCAACATCACCTTTTTTGTGATTATGGTGAATAAACTTCAAAGAATATTCTTCTGCCAAATATTTTGCAAAATCTGTATAGTTTAATGACTTTTGAATAAAAGCTTCTAAAATGTTATTAATTTCTTTTTCATCTATATCACACTCTTGAGAAATAAAAAACCAAGTAGATGGTGTCCAAGTGTCATGTTCAATTTCAACAATATACACACATCTATTATCATATAAAAATGTAGAAGACAGATACCTTCTCGCATTACCAGTTAATAAACTTACAGACTTGGAATTGATAGTATTTCTTGACTTATTATATACTTTTGGTACTTCGTATACTGCCAACTCATCTACTTCTTCAACACCAAATCTCTGCATCAAAGCTTCATAAAATTCTACAAAGTCCTCTAATTTAAAAACTTTACTTTCGCTATCAGCATCACACTCCATATATTCTGATTGAAACAACTTTTCATCTCCAGAACTCTTTGAAGGTTCAAAGCTCTTACTTCCTTTTTTATCTATATTTTCAATTTCTAACTGACCAACTGTTGGCATATAAATATTTTCACCATTTATCTCTAAGCCCAATGTATTTAAATCCTGTTCACTTTTTTCAAAAATCATCTCTTTATAATTATCGCTTGATGGTGTTCCTTGCCTTATCACTTTATCATTGCCAAATCGTCGTCTTTTTTTAAATTTATTTTTACTAGGTAGTGGAAATTCAGCTGCTGAAACTTCTTCAGGAGAGACAGAAGATGTAAACTGCTTATAATTTAGTTTAGAAAAACCTAAAGAAGATGTATCATTAACTATATTGACAACGAGACGAACTGGCTTATTATCTATTTTATAATCAAGTTCTTTATATTCAATCGCAATATTAAAAATTTCATTTACTGGAAAATAACTTTTTAAAGAAATATAATCATACTTTGAATATCCTACTTGTTTAAAAAAATATTCAAATCGTTCCTTGGCAACTTTATTAGTCAAGAACCTGCACAAAAATGGCAAATCCTTTTTACCTGCTTTTTTCTTAATATGAACCTTTACCTCGTCATTAACAACAGGATAATATCTGTAGTGTAGTTCACTTAAAGAACCTGCCATAACAGCATTTTTCATAGATGATGACATAAAATAAAATCTCGATGATATTGTATAACAAGGTATAATCAATATATAGTCTTCTTTTTCAATTTTATATGCCCATTGCCTATCAAAATATTTTTTAAAATAATCTTTGTTAATTTCTGGAAAAACAAAATAATCATTGAATAAACTACCCATTTGATATAATTTATCATTCATACTTGTTTCAATAGTAACTAAATCTTTTTTTACAGAAGTCCTTTTAAAAACTCTTTTACCATTTTTATAAAAATATCCTACTTTATATTTTTGCCTTAAAAGTTCTGGTGGCATGAGAACATTTTCTGTCCAATATGAGTTTTCCTGTTTAAAAACTGCGATACAATAATAAGGTCTATTTTTAATATCTGTATCTAAAATAGTCAAAAACTCATAAGTAACATCTGGGTGTTTTTCAAAAAATTCTAGAATATCAGTTTTATTTTCTTTAGCCATAAACTACTCCAGTACAATATTTTTTTGTGGAGTACAGTTTATTATTGTATATGACAGCAACCATAATGGTGTTTTTTGCACCGGCAGCCTTATGTGCAATGGCATCAACGCCCAAAGCACCGCCGCTTACTATGCAGATACCCGCTAAAGAAAGTTTGTGGGAAAGTCGGTGTGTCAGCTCTCTTGCATATTGATTTGGTTTTCTGCTTCCTACAATTGCAATTTTCTTTTTATGTAATAATCCACTGTTTCCTTTGTAAAAAAGTTTCTCAGGATAGTGCTTCATAGCATCGAGTTCGGGTATATGAAAATTTATTTGCTGCATTGCAGAGTCAATATATTTTATTTATCTGCACTAACTCAACATCTTTGAACAAAGCCTTTGATTCAGAGAGTGCCTGCAGTGTATTTTTATGTGGATGGCCTATCGCAATGGCACTGCCATGTGCCTTTGCAACTGCAATGGCTTTTTTTATCTGTTTTAAAATATAGGGCTTGTCCATGTGATGATCCAAAAAAACATCGCGTGCAACATATTTGAGTCCGAAATTTTTCAACACTTTGGGTGCCATTGTTTTTGCTGTTGTTCTGCTGTCTATAAAGCGTATGTGGTTTGCGTTTAAAGCAAAAACCAGTCTGTTCATGGCAATTTCATTTGAGGTAAATTTGCTGCCGGTGTGATTGTTGATATAGGCGACTTTTGGAAACAGTTTTTTGATATCTTTTATTTTTGCGGAAATTTTTTGCTGAGAATCATGTATGCGAAGAGTATGCGGTTCCTCAGCATTAAAGTGCATTGCTTCCATCGGTAAGTGCACCATATAAAACTTTTCATGTGCTGCAAGTTTCGCAGAGTCGGGCCTAGCTGCACGTGGTGGCAGAAAAGACATCGTAACATTGAGATGCAAACGTTTTACGGCTCTTACCTGTGATGCGGTCTGCATATCATCTATGATGATGGCCAATTTCGGTTTGGATGTATAAACCTGCACTTTTTTCGGTTTTTGCTTTGGAGGATTTGCCAGGGTTTCATTATCTATTTCATGTGCGGCAGAAACATATGTTTTTGTCTCTTTTTTCAGGACCTCCTGCAGTCTTTTGTTGACACTTACAGCCGGTGCTTTTGGAATTGTTTGTACTGACTTGTGCTTTGTGGTCAGCTTTTCTTTTTTATGCGTTTTTCCATCATTCGCCCCAAAATAATACCCTGTAATTAAAGATATTAAAACAAGGGCTATCAGTGCTAAAAACCATGCTGTATATTTTAATAAAGAAGAACCGGTTTTTTTCTTCGTTCTTCGTGTTCTTTTTTTTCTTTTTGCCATCTACTCTTCATCTTAAACTTAAATTTACTGAAACTATATCCTAAAAAAATAAAAATCTTAATTTTATTGCAGTTTGTCATAAAAAGCGGCACTGACTAAATAACCTTATTTACCAATATTTTTATTAACAAAGAACCAGGCAAGTCTATTATCAAGCCACTCATAACTTCTGGCATGGGCTTTTGTTCTTCTAACAAGATAAGAGATTTTATCTCTTATCTGAGAATTAAGGTTTTCAATCACATTGGTTATTTTGGATTTCTCCATACTTGCTTTAGATCCATAAATCTTATCATAGGAGAAACAACCGTCACAGTATATTTTATCTGTAGACGGGAGTTGTTGATTAAACTCAAAAAGCGCTCCTGCATTTTTATATCTTGAGAGATGATAAAAATAGAAATATTTTCCATGTTGTGTAACAGCTATAGATGCCCATAAATAGTATCTTTTTGACTTTTTACCTATGAATGTATACAGTTCATCCATTATCATGTATGTAAAGACTACAGGTGCCGATTTGATTCTGTTTGCAAAGTCGATATAAAGATCTTTATATTCGTTGAGTTTTTTTTAAATGGTATTGTACTGTACGCAAGTGCACTCCTAGTACTCTTGCTATCTTCCTTTGTTCCATCTTCTCTTCAAAGAGTTTATATATAAGTTCTATCTGCTCTTGTGTTAATCGTTTATATGGTCTGTATTTTCTTTCACTCTCTTTTACTGCCATGATAAAATCCTTCTTTATGAATTTTATCTTTTTAAGCAATTTCTGTTCTAGTTAGTCAGTGCCTAAAAAGCATATTTGCTTTTTTTAAGCAAAACTTATGTATAATTTCGGGTTCCTTTCTCTTTGTAATGTCAGAATTGGCACTATATTCAGATCCGAAAGGGAAACAAAAGCCTAGAATTAGGCAATACCAAGAGGAGATCATACTATATGAGACACTACGAAAACCTAGTAATCGTAAAACCTACTTTTACTGCAGAAGAAATCCAGGCCAGCGTCAAAGCAGTTGAAGAAGTTATTACTTCAAACGGTGGAGAAATTGCAGCGACAAACGCTATGGGAATGAGAAAATTAGCATACCCAATTGAAAAAAACGAACGTGGTTACTACTATGTAATCTACTACTCAGTAGCACCTGCTGCAATCGCTGAAATTGAAAGACGTTTTCGTATCAACGAAGACCTTTTAAGATTTATAACAATCAAATATGATTCAAACCGTGAAATAAAAGCATGGAATGAACTTGTAAAAAAAGCAAACAAAGCATCTGAAGCTCCAAAAGCAGAAGAAGCTCCTGCAACTGAGACTCCTGCAACTGAAGCACAAACAGAAGAAGCTCCAAAAGCAGAAGAAGCAACAGAAGCTCCGGCAACAGAAGCAGCAGCTGAGTAATAGCATTCGCTATAAAATGAAGGAAAACTTATGTTCAATAAAATAATTTTAGTTGGTAACTTGACACGCGATATCGAGCTTAGATACTCTCAAGGGGGAATGGGAATTGCAAAAACTGCAATTGCTACAAGCCGTAAATTCACCAGTAATGGAGAAAAGAAAGAGGAAGTCTGTTTTGTAGATATCACATTCTTCGGAAGAAGTGCCGAAGTTGCAAACCAATACCTCAGAAAAGGAAGTAAGATCCTTGTCGAGGGAAGATTAAACTTTGAACAGTGGGTTGACCAAAATGGACAAAAAAGATCGAAACATTCTGTTATTGTAGAAACTATGCAAATGCTTGATTCCAAGGGTGACAACCAAGGTGGCGGTTATAATGCACCGGCACAAAACAGTGGATATAACGCACCTGCTCAGGGAGAACCGCAAGGGTATCAACAGCCGCCTGCGCAACAACAGCAGCAAAGTTACCAGGCACCACAGCAGCAAAACAGTTACAATAACAATCAAGCAGCGTCTCAGAGTCGTGAAATGCCAAGTAGCAACTCTATTCCTGAAATTGATATAGATGAAGATGAAATTCCATTTTAGAAAAAAATAGATACAAAGGGTATACCATGTCAGAAAAAAGAAAATACAAAAAAAGATATTGTAAATACTGTGAAGCAAAAGTTGACTTCATGGATTACAAAGAAGTAGCAAGTTTACGTTTTTCATTATCAGAAAGATACAAAATTATGCCACGTCGTTTAACAGGAAACTGTAAACGTCACCAGGATATGATTACAGTAGTAATCAAACGTGCTCGTGCAGCAGCTTTAGTTCCTTATACTGTAAGCCGTAAGCAAGTTGTAACTGCGCCATTTGAAAACCTGAAATAGGTTTTCTGGTGCTTTTGCACCACTTCATCCCTTAAACTTTCCCGACAAACACCACTTAGGAATATTTATTGCTATAGTTTATCTAAAAAAGCAGTCCTATGAAACCAACTTTACTTATTTTACTACTATTTTATAATTTTTTGCTTCATGCAAAAACATCTGATGATTTTGCTCTCATTATTCATAAACCTTTTCAGTCAGGCTTAGTTGATATCACCCAAAATTACGATGGAACATTAAGTGTTCTTGGTTTTACCTATGATTTCAAAAAGCAAGGCTTGCATGACAACAAAACATATAATAATCCTTTTGCATACCTGCAGAGCATTTCAAATAAATACGGTGCCAAAATAAACCTTATTAGAGTGAATGACAAAGCACAAATCATACAGTCAAAAATCATTCCTCTTACACAATTTGCAAAACCGGCCTCCTTTGTAAAAACACCCACAAATGGATATCTTATAGGTGGATACACAATGGGTGGGTCGCAACTCTTAGTATTACTCGATGCTGCTTTGCATCTACAGCGATCAGTCTCCTTTGGTACTAAAAACAATAATACAATACATAAACTTGTTGCCTTAAAAGACGGCGGAGTATTAGCAATAGGTACCTCTTTTACTTCCAGATCAACGCAAGACAACATGTTTCAAAGCGGTTTGGGCAACGATGATGTATGTATAAGCAGGTTTGACAAAGATGCAAATCTGCTGTGGACGAAAAAATACGGCACACAGTATGACGATCAGGGGATAGATGCTGCAGAAGCCGATGACGGTTCAATAATAGTTCTCAGCACAACACATACAAAAATGAAAACAGCTGTTAACATCTCAAGATTAACCCAGAACGGCGATAACATATGGCTCAAAGAGATTTCGGGCAATGGCTTCAATGAACCTGTCAGTTTACTCAGACTGAAAGATCAAAATTTTGTCATATCTTTAGTCAAAACAGATGCCATGCACAAAAAGCAAATACGCCTTGTAAAATTTGACATCTATAAAAACATCTTGATAGACAGTGAAATCAGTACAACATACTCAAGCCAAATCAACGATCTCAGGGAGTTCAATGACGGCACATTGATTGGAGTTGGCCTTGTTCAGGACACTTCCAATACTGATGGTCTGGCGATGATAATAAGTAAAAATCTGAAACTTTTAAAACAGGAACATTACGGAGGAGAAAATTATGATGTTTTTTACAAAGCTGTCATTTTAGCAAACTCCCAGATAGGTGTAGCCGGCATACATACAGACAAAAACTCTAATGAAAACAATATGTGGATTCTCAAGCTCAACAAAGATGCTGCAATTGCTCAGATTTCAATAGATACACTGGATTTCTACACGCAACTGCGTCAGTTGTTTCAAAAAGAGATAGAGACTAAAAAAGTTATCATAAAAAAAGATTTAACTGTTGAATTTACTGCCAAAAATCTTTATTTTAAGGCAGGAGAGTACAAACTTGACAAACAGCAAAAAAAGTTTTTTAGAGAATTTTTTACAAAACTGGTGAATTTTTTATACACACATAGAATGCAGGTAAAAACTTTAGAGATCAACGGACATACTTCCAGCGAGTGGGAAAACAGTACTTTTTCAGAGAGATTTTTAAACAATGAGGATCTCTCTATGAAACGCTCCTATGAAGCGTTCAGGTCTCTCTACTTGGTGCAGGATCCGACAAAGCAAAAATATTTAACGCATATTTTAAAGGGGAGCGGTCTTAACTATAGAAATAGAATTATAAGTAATCACAAAGAGAATAAAGAAAAATCAAGAAGAGTAAGTTTAAAAATCATTTTAAACAAACACTCTCGTCATTAACCACAGGTCGGGACTTCACCGTCTGCTGCATATTTCCAAACAAAATCATAAAGATTTTTTACATCTTTTTCTTTCATTTTCTTGATTTTTTTCACGCCATGAGGACAAATTTTCATCCATTCTTCTTGAAGTTTTCCAGACTCTTTTAAAGAAGTCCAACCTTTACGGTCGTGTTTTATCGCAAATACAGCTCCATTTTTCAGTCCGTCTTTCTTACAGATCTTCAGCTTTTTTAAATAAAATCTTTGCCCCTTGCTTGCATCAGCTGTTGCACTTGTTGTAAAAACTGACCCGGCCACTACAGCAGCTAATAATAATGAAGTCATTTTTTTCATTTACTTTCCTTTACATATTATAACATTGTGATATGTTACTAGCATCTTCATAAATTATAGATTAATCTATACTCTAAAGCTGAGCCTGGTTTTATCCTGAATTAACTTTTTATAGAGCTTGAATTTTGCTTTTTCCAACTCTTCATCAGTATATGCGAACTCTTTTTTAATTCTCCCTTGAGCAATCCCTGCCGTATCCATTGCAAAAAGTTTCAGCTCTTTTTTTGTCAATTTTGCCTTGAGTACCGCATAAAGCTCTTTGTCATCTTCTATCAGGTCTACAGTATCAAGTTTACAAAACTCTGCAAGTTTTTCTCTAAAACTGTTGTCATCATGATACTGTCTCCACACTGTACTCTCTAGCATTGTATTTCCTTTAATATTTGTGTTAAATCTTTTGTTTGTATTATTATATTTGCTTCACGTTTTAAAATGTCTCTTGCGCAAAAAGCAATCCGAGTCCCTGCATGGGCAAACATTGAAAGGTCATTTGCACCGTCACCGCAAACCAATGTCTCTTCTTCGTTGATACCCAAAATATTTTGAAGTCTTACCAACATATCTCCCTTTGAGAAATTAAACATCATGTCGCCACCGACAAGTCCGGTAAGCTTTCCGTTCTTTACATGTAAAGCATTGGAAAAATCAGCATCATATCCTAAAATATCTTTTGCATATGAAGTAGCTGTTCTGAAACCGCCACTGAAACAGACAACCTTCATTCCTCTGTTTTTCAACTCTGCTATTGTCTCACGTGCTCCTGGCATATAAGGTAAATTGTGGGCTATTTTTTCAACAACTGTATAATCCAGCCCTTTTAAGAGCCCTACTCTTTGTTGCAAGGACTCAAAAAAATCAAGTCTTCCGCTCATGGCCTCTTCTGTGATCCGGGCGACCTCTTCGCCTATCCCGAGTTCCTCCGCAAAAAAATCAATTGTTTCACCGTCCATTAATGTAGAATCAAAGTCAAATACTGCAAGTTTTAGCATAAATTTTCTCTCTTTTGTATATAATATCGCAATTATAGCGAATTAGGATTTTTTTTGTTTGACACACTGATACATAAATTAAAAAACGACAGATATATTACTCTTGAGACTACACCCGGGCATTCGGCAACTTTTACACCGACGATAGACAAAATAGAAACACTCGGACTTGCAGATTTAGTCGATGGATTTTCCACAACAGACAATCCTTTGGCAAAACTCAAATACAATGCTCTTTTTGCCGCCAAACTGCTTCAGGAAAGATTTAAAAAACCGGTCATAGCGACCATGAGTATGAGAGACAGAAACAAAATTGCGCTGCAGTCTGATCTTTTGGGTGCGAATGAATTTGACATCAGAGCGATTTTAGCACTCACAGGGGACCCTGCCACTATCTCTGACCAACCCAATACAAAAGGTGTTTTTGAAGGTGACAGCTCTTTACTCCTGGATATCATTGCCGCTTTAAACTCCGGTATGGATTATGCAGCAAAACCTTTTAATGTTGCACCAAAGCAGATACACCCTTTTGCAGTTGTCAACTCCTATGCAAAAAACCCAAAAACACTCCAAAAAAAGATGCAAAAGAAAATCAAACACGGAGCACTAGGCATCATAACACAGCCGGTATATGATGTTGAAAATGCAAAACAGCTTTTGGAACTCAAAGAAAAAGCAAACAAAGAGTGTTGCCGTGAAAATAAAAACGCAGAACTTATTTTGGGAGTTTTTCCTATCACGAAGCTGCGCACTGCACAGTTTTTGTCATCCCATGTACCGGGAATCAACGTTCCTCCCTGCTGGATAGACAAACTCCGAGAGGCCAACACAAAAGGTGCAGAGGAAGAGTATAAAGTGGGATTTGAGCTTAGTAAAAAACTCTTTGAAGATCTCAAACAGCTCCATCCGAAGATTCACCTGATGACAGCGAACCAGTTTCAAATAGCCAAAGACATATTAGTATAAGGAATAAAATGATTGATTTAAAACTATTACAAAAAGATTTTGACGGTATAAGCAAAAAACTGATGCGCAAAGGCGTTGATGCAAAGCTTTTGGAAAAAGTGAAAATAAAATTTGAAGAACTCAAAGAAGCAAAAGCCCACTTTGAAACCCTTCAGGCTGCGCAAAATGCTATGAGCAAAGAGTTCGGTGTCTACAAACGTGAAGGCAAAGATGTCTCAGAGCTGAAGAAAAAAGTCGATGAAAATAAAATCCGTATTGCTGATGCTTTGGAAGTGCAACGCCTTCGTCAAGAGGAACTCGAAGCACTTGCAATGGCTATACCCAATATACCTGATGATGATGTGCCAGACGGTGAAGATGAAAATGACAATGTCGAAATCAAAAAAGTGCTCACACCAAGAGAATTTTCATTTACACCAAAAGAGCACTGGGAACTGGCAGAACAAAACGGCTGGATAGACTTTGAACGCGGTGTCAAACTGGCAACTTCACGCTTTTCTGTCAGCTTTGGCATGGGGGCAAGACTTGAACGCGCACTTATAAATTTTATGCTTGACTTTAATCGTGAACGAGGATTTGAAGAGGTCAGCGTTCCTGCACTTGTCAACAGAAAAGCTCTTGAAGGAACAGGACAACTTCCAAAATTTGAAGACGACTTATACAAAGTAGAGGATCCTGAGCTTTTCCTCATTCCTACAGCCGAGGTTCCTCTTACAAATCTCTATCAGGATGAGATACTCACAACAGAGGAACTGCCAAAAACAATGACTGCCTATACTTCATGTTTTCGAAAAGAAGCCGGAGCCGCAGGTCGGGACACAAGAGGCATGATACGTCAGCATCAGTTTCATAAAGTAGAACTGGTAAGCATTGCTACACCGGGTGAAAGCGATATAATTTTTGAGAATATGGTTACATGTGCATCTGATTTACTCACTGCTTTGGAATTACCACACAGACTGGTAACTCTGTGTACAGGAGATTTGGGTTTTTCCGCAGCTAAAACAATCGACCTTGAAGTATGGCTGCCAGGGCAAAACAAATACCGTGAAATTTCTTCTGTAAGCAATACAAGAGATTTTCAGGCAAGACGTGCCAAAATCCGTTTTAAAAATGGCAAAAAAAATGAATTGGTCCATACGCTCAATGGTTCTTCTCTTGCTGTTGGCCGCACACTCGTTGCCATCATGGAAAACTTTCAAAATGAAGACGGAAGTATAGATATTCCTGAAGTTTTACATCCTTATCTTGGGATGTAAATACTTTACAAAAAAGAATTCTACATATTCCTTGCATTTAAATTTTATTTAAGATATACTTCCAACAAGAAAAGATGATTCTAGTTACATCTTTAGATTGCTTTATATTGATAACTTCTTTGTTTCCAGTACATTCACCTAAAAGAAAAACTTTATATTAGATTTTTACCATCAAAGAAATTTGGTGTACTCAAACAAACAAGGATTTACAATGGCAACATTACAAAATGGAACAGTTAAATGGTTCAACAGCGACAAAGGTTTCGGCTTTATCGAAGTAGAAGATGGCGGCAAAGATGTATTTGTACATTATCGTCAAATTAATGACAACGGACACTCTCGTGTTTCACTTGACGAAGGTCAAAAAGTAACTTTTGAAATCGGTCAAGGTGACAAAGGTCCACAAGCAGAAAACGTTACAGGTCTGTAACATCTTCACAGCAGACAGTTATCAAAACTGTCCGCTCTTTTTAACATCCACTTTAGACTCAAATATCGCGGAATAGAGCAGTTCGGTAGCTCGTCGGGCTCATAACCCGAAGGTCGCAAGTTCAAATCTTGCTTCCGCAACCAAATCACAAAAATTACAACACTTATGTAGCCAGTTAATTTTACCAAGGATACGCACTAGTGAATATAGAAATTATAACAGCAAAAAATGAACATTTAAAAGAGAACTCCATCTTACATGCTATAGCATCCCTTGGATATACTGCTGAAGTTCATGAATGCCACACCATACAAGACCTACACCAAACAGTACAAAGAAAACCTCACTTGGCTATCCTTACTCTTAACAATATTGTCACTGAAGACGGAGAAAAAATTTGGCTCTGTGAATTTTTCAAAAAACACGATATTAACTTTACCGGTTCAGATAAAAAAGCTTTACTTTTTGATGCAGATACAGAACTTGCAAAATCCTATCTTAAAGAAAAAGGTATCAGTACATCAAGATATTTTATTGCCAATGCAGGAAAATATCTGCGTGATTACGACATACCTATTAATTATCCCCTGGTTGTAAAACCTGCCCGCTCCGTGCAATGCCAGGAGGAAAGCAAATGTTTTACTGTCAACAGTTTCAGCGAATTTGAAAAAAACGTTTCTTCTCTTTCTGATACATATAATGTTCCTGTTTTAATTGAAGAGTATCTCGATGGAAAAGATTATCTTGTATCCATCATCAAAACAAAAGAAGATGATATGCTGATCTCCTCTGTAAAGGTTTTGCGCTCAAACAACGGCAATAAAAAAATTCTGGAAAATATTGAAAACCAAACAATCAAAGAGAGTGTTGAAAATCTTGCAATAGATGCCTATATTGATCTTGGTGTCAGAGATTTTGGACAAATCAGTATAAGAACAAACCAAAGCGGTCAGTGTTTTTTCATGCAGACAAATCTCAATCCTGATATTACTGACAAAAACAGTTCCTTTATTGAAACTTTTGCTGCAGGACTTGATCTTGATTATGATGCAATTATTAAGTATATTCTGCAGGAGTGCAGCAAAAGAAATTAATTAAAAACTGCAATTATATTAAAATTATTTATATATATTAAGTTTTTTTGCAATAAGATAGTAGCATATCCTTTAAGGAGGAAGCTATGAAAAAAAGACTCTCAAAATATTTCAACATTTATGTCATCATTGCTTTAATTGGCGGATTTTCCTTTTTATATCTTGTATCTTTTGCCTTTGTTCTCAATGATGTGGCCACAGGCTCCAGTCTGCAGATGAAAAAAGCAAAAATAGAAAAACAAAAACAAATTTGTCTCAAAGACCCGACACAATGTTAAAAGCATTATAGGCCTTTACATTACTCTTTTGTATTTGAATAACGCATCACAAATATAAAAAGACTCAGTACTGCAACCATGATACCGACCCCTGCTATCAGATAAAATGCATGTATCATTTGTTCATAATCACTCAAAGCGATTTTAAATACTACCATTAATGACTCTATAGACAATGCAATAATAATAGACGTTAAAAACCTTGCTAAAAGCTTGTTTTCTATATTGTACTCTCTGCTTATACTTTTATAAAACACTTCATGTTCCAAAATTGTTTTTGAAAGATCAAAAATAGCCAAAGCCAGTGTCAAGGCAATAATAGAACGAAACAACCCTGACAAAATATCTGTGTCCTGTGCAGCAAAAATCAGCCAAACAGTATAAAAAGCATAAACAATCAATGAAAAAGAGAACAAAGAGAGTAAAAATCCAAAAATCCCATAAAAATACTGTGTAAATTTACTGAAATATTCATGCCCGTCTACCAAAGACAACTCTTTTAAGAGGGCATATAATTCAAAATCATATACAAAATATTCATCATTGACAAAATGCACTGCTGTAATATAAGGTGTTCCGCTTCTTGAATTAACATATACATTTGAAATGTAGATATTGTCATCTCGAAACTGTATACGTTCAAGCAAATGTGATTTGTCCAGTCCAAGATATGTTTTATCATCTTCTTGCGGAGTATGAAGTGGCGTAATCTGTTTTAAATTTTTACTTATTTTATAAGTAGCCTGCAGTGCCGGAAAAAGTGAAAAAAGTGATTCTTTTACTACTGTATCATATGCATCTGTGTTAACACTTTCTATCATTGCAGTCAAAGAATTTTCTATAAATGAATATTGCTTTTTGTATATTGAAATAATTTCTTTCATAATCTACCTCGCTTCATGCATTACATGTATGCATCAAATCAGGTTGTTACTGCTATAATACTCTTTAAAATATAAGATATAATAATATTATTTTATTAGAAAAATATTTTTATATTAAAAAGAATGATATTGTTTGAGAGTTCAGAGCATTGGTACTTTTTTTGCTTATTCAATACAAAAGATGCAATATTTAACAGGGTAGTCAATGGCTGATGCACAAGAAGAGATAATAATCATAGAAGACAGCGATGCAGTATTACATTCGCATGAGCAAACTGACGAATTTTTTGATGAAAATGATGAAGAATCCAAACAGAAAAAAATCATTCTTTTTGGAGGAATTGCTGTTATTGTTGTGTTGCTTATTGCTGTTACTGCACTCTTGCTGATAAAAAAATCCTCCACAAAAAAAGTTGACAATTTCAGTCTCCTGCAAAACAAACTTCAAGAAGCAAAAGCACCCGTTATAGAACAAAGTAAACTTGAAAATATGATTGCCAAAGCAAATTATCTCTATGCAACAGGCGCAAAAGAAAAAGCTTTGGCTCTTTATGAAAATATTGCCTACTACTCTCAAGCTATATCACAATACAATCTTGGTGTTGCCCAAATGAAAAACAAGCAGTATGCACTGGCGTTGAAAACATTTCAAAATGCAATACTCAATGATGAGAAAAGATGTGTAAGCGCTATAAATGCGGCAGTATGTTCATTACATGTAAAGGATCAATCTAGTTTTAAATACTACATCGATCTGGCTTATGCCTACTTGCCATATGAGATTAATTCGCCTTTGTACTCATATTACTATACTCTTATAAGCTATTATAACAAAAACTATCTTGGTGCTTTAAATGCCCTCAAAAATACAGATCATCCTGCATATCCTGTTATACAGAATCATTTAAGCGCAAAAATTAATGCTTTGTATAACAATAACTATGATGCGATTGATGCTTTGGAAAAAATAAATGAAGAGGTTGATGATTTCAGTCTGGCCCTGCTGTATGCGCGCATAGGTGACTTTAATCTTGCAATTGACCATCTCAACACAGCTATTACAAAAAACAATCAGCCACTCAGGGCGAAATTGGCACGTAGTTATATAAATCTTAAAGCAGGACATACAAAAAAAGCGGCATCACAACTCAAAAAAGTTACAGATGAATATCCGCAAAAAGTTTATAAGATTTATCCTATAAGTGTCAAACTCAAAGATGCTTTATTTGATCCCCAAAAAGCCCAGACCCTCTACAGGAAAAAAATTCAGGATTCAAAATTTCTTAATTTTCAGAAAATCTTTTATTTTTCACCCTATAAAATCTTTAATGCAAATCAGACAATCAGTTACATCAGAAAAGGAAATGCAAATATATATATTGACAATATTCAATCTGCACAGGAATATCTCAAAAAAAGCTATTCTGCATCAAATGTTGATATAGGAATAACAAAAGCCATTAAAAAGGCTCTTTCTTTAAAAATTCGAGAAGCAAACCAGGACTTGCAAAAACTTGTTAAAATACAGCCAAAACACTCTATTTTACATTATAATTTAGCCCTGACCTATGCACAAATGGGAGATATGCTCCAGGCGAACAAACACTTTTTACGTTCCTATCACTTAGATGCCAAAAACTATCTTTCCGGTGTTTATGCTGTTATGACCAGTAAACTGATAAATAAAGATTACACAAAACTGGAATCTATTTTAAAAGACTCCCTCTCCAGCGAAAACAGCAGTGAAGAGATTGATTTGTACAATACTCTTTTACATATCAACGACAATGACTATCTCTCAGCAATTGAATGGCTTGACAAAAACTACAAGCAAAGACCTTTGTATCTTATGCTCAAGGTACTTATTGGAATGAAAACAAAAAATTTGGACAGAGCAAAATCTGCTGCATCCAAACTCACAGTCATCTTTCCTCATGATATCCTGCCGCATATGATCTATATAGATACGCATTTCGGTAACTATTCCATACCAAAATACGCAGAGGAGGTCTTGAAATACTTAAACAGGCAGCAATTTACATATACTGATTTATATTATGGCCCCTTCATTACGAGATACACATATATACAGGAACATTT
The DNA here is from genome assembly GCF_020410885.1 of Sulfurimonas sp. SWIR-19. Taxonomy (GTDB): domain Bacteria; phylum Campylobacterota; class Campylobacteria; order Campylobacterales; family Sulfurimonadaceae; genus Sulfurimonas; species Sulfurimonas sediminis. The sequence continues at coordinate 1,889,093 of NZ_CP084578.1, forward strand.
AATTACCGGAAGGCTCTACTACCTACAAGAGCAGCTAAAGTATGTTTTACAGACAAAAGATACTGATATACAGGACATAGAAAGTGCCTTGGCTTTGACACTCCTGTATAATAAAAACTTTGAAGAAGCCTATACCCACTACAACCATTTAATTGACGAGTTGAAAGTCCAGGATGCATATACACTCTATTTGGGAGCGGTTGCTTCAACTGCGGCCAAACATCATGCCAATGCAATAGCATTGCTAGAGTTGTCAAAAATGAAAAATGAAAATTTTTATGAAGCCAGATATGCACTCGCTCTTTTGTATATGGAGATCAAGAACAATGAAGGAGCCGCCATTCAACTGCAAAAAATAGATGATGACAGCTTCGAATCAGAATATTTTGAATTTAATATTGACACAGACAAACTCTTGTTTATGAAAGAGCATCCCAATGGATAATGAACTGTTTTCTAAGTAAAATAACCGATCAGAGAGTGAACTGCCTGAACTTCATTGTTTGGTTTAGTGTCCAGTCTGAAATTCTTTGGAAGATAAAGTTCGGTAACGCTGTTCGTTGCAAACCCGTATCTTGTCCCTTTGTATAAGGTTTCTTTGGTGGGGATTTCTACAGCAATCGGCGCAAAACTCTGCTTGAGTCTATGGAGAACTTTGATTTTATTGTTATGGGTATCAATAAACAAAAGTTCTGCACGTTCATTTAAATCATAAAAGAGCTTTGATTTTTTTGATGTTCTTGCACCTCTGACTGTTTTGATACTCTCAAGATGTCCGCTTAAGGGAATCCGTAATATACCGACATTTCTGTAATCTGATTCTATAACTACTCTATAGGCATACTTACCGCTTTCAAGTGTATCTATAGATTTTACAATACCGTCAACAGGAGAGATTACGGCTTTGTCATCCAAAAAAGTATTCTCTCTTTCGGGGTTTCTAAAACTGTACATAAAAAACAGTGCAAGAACAAAAGCAGAAAAGGAAAAAAACTCTAAATCCAAAAGCCCAAATACCAGGGCGGCAAGCAAGGCATAAAGAATATATTTATACCCGTTTTTGCTTACAATAAAAAGATTATTTTTCATCACTTTTTCCGTCACTGCTCTCAGTGTCTGTCATAGTGGCATCTGCTCTTAGTTCCTCTTCAATGCTTTCACTGTTTTCTACAACTTTAGACTCTATGCCATTTTCTTTTTCAAAATTTATAATAATTTCTCTGACTTCGTCCCCTGTAATATTCTCTTTTTTATAAAGCAGAGCAACCATTGCTTCAATCGCCCCACTGTACTCTTTTAAGCGGTTGACAACAGCTTTATAGTGTTCATCCAATGACTTCTTGATGTATTCATCCATCTCCTCTGCCATTCTTTCACTGTACTCACGTGTCGCCTGTTGCGGACCGCCCAAAAATGACTGACGGGATTTTTCAAGCACCATAAGTCCTGCAATATCGCTCATTCCGTATGTCTGAACCATTGATTTTATAATGTCTGTGGCACGTTCCAAATCATTTCCGGCACCTGTGGAAATTTCACCGATAAATACTTCTTCTGCAGCACGCCCGCCAAGTAAGGTATCTACTTCTGCCCACAGTTCATGCATCTGCATCATATATTTGTTTTCTTCAGGCTTGTTCAGTGTATAACCAAGTGCTGCCAAACCACGAGGCACTATAGAAACTTTGGAAACTTTTTTTGCGCCATCTGTTGTCTCTGCCATTAAAGCATGTCCGCTTTCATGGTAAGCAACAATTTTCTTCTCTTTCGGATTGATACGGCGGGATTTTTTAGCAAGTCCGGCCAGGGCACGCTCAACGGCTTCATACATATCTTTCTGTTTCACTGTTTTTTGGCTTTTTCTTCCCGCAAGCAGTGCTGCTTCATTGACTATGTTTGCCAAATCCGCACCGGCCAGTCCTGCTGTCAAACGTGCCAACTCTTCCAAATCCACATCTTTATCTATTTTGACATTCTTTACATGTACTTTTAGAATCTTGACACGACCTTCAAAGTCTGGTTTGTCCACAAGCACCTGTCTGTCAAAACGCCCGGGACGCAACAGTGCCTGATCTAGAATTTCAGGTCTGTTTGTCGCTGCCAAAATTATGACAGGTGTATCTGTTCCAAAACCGTCCATCTCTGCCAAAAGCTGATTGAGTGTCTGCTCACGCTCATCATTACCACCCATAACCCCACCGGCTGCACGACTTTTACCGATAGCATCAATCTCATCTATAAATATAATACTCGGTGCATCTTTTTTTGCCTGTTCAAACAAATCACGAACACGGGCTGCACCCACACCGACAAACATCTCTATAAAGCTAGAACCGCTCACTGAGAAAAACGGTACTTCCGCCTCTCCTGCAACAGCTTTTGCCAAGAGTGTTTTACCGGTACCTGGACTACCTACCAATAAAACACCTTTGGGAATTTTTGCACCGATTTCCACATAACGACCGGGATATTTCAAGAAGTCTACAATCTCCTGCACCTCTTCTTTTGCCTCTTCCACACCGGCAACATCATCAAACTTTGTGTCCGGTTTTTCCGAATTGATCAACTTTTTGGAATTTCCCATTCCAAGCAGTCCTCCGCCCATACTCTTTTGCATACGGCCGGCAAAAAACATCCAGATGGCAATGATAATCAAAAACGGGAACAGCCAGCCAAACATCTCGGTAAACCAGTTTGTTTCACTGAATCCTGTGTAGTCTATTTTTTCTTTGTCCAAAAGCTTTATGAGTTCATTATCCCCTTTGACAACTCTTGTTGTGTAGATTTTTGAACCGTCTGTTGATATCGCTCTTATGTATGTTTGGCCTATCTCAACTTTTTTTACTGCTTTGGATTTCACAAGCGCTTTGAGCTCTGAATAGTCAACCGGCTTAATTCTTGTTGTTGATGTTCCCATCACAGAACTGTTGCCGGCACCTTCGCCAACCATTACTTTAAACAACAAAATCACTACAACTGAAAATATTGCAAATGTTATCAGTGGATTTTGATTAAAAAAGTTATTATTATTGTTCTTGTTTTCGTTATCTGCCATTTTTATTGTTTCTCTCTTTTTAAAACTAATGTAACCCATTCGTCCTGGGCTATTCTTTGTGTTATTTTACAGTCTTTGTAAGCATTAAGCACTCTTTCTTCATACTTATCCAGTATACCAGATAAAATTAAGATGCCGTCCTCTGCCATTGCTTTTTTTAAATCATTTGCAATAAAAGTCAACACATCTGCAACTATGTTTGCCACAACTATAGTGTACTTTTCATCCAAATTTGAAGCAGAACCTTCCCAGATAGAGTGAAACTCCAAATTATTCAATTTTGCATTTTTTATAGAATTTTCGACCGATACAGGGTCCGTGTCACAAGCATCCACGACAGCTCCGAGCTTCATAGCTGCAATACCCAGTATACCACTGCCGCAACCAACATCCAAAACTCTGTCATCTTTTTTTACATATTGAGAAATTGCGCGCAAAGAAGAGGCAGTTGTCGGATGATGCCCTGTGCCAAAAGCAAGTGCCGGATCTATTACTATGTTTATCAGGTTTGGATGATTGTCACTCCATGTAGGATGGATGTAAAATTTATCTATAACAAGGGGTTCTATACTGTTTTTATAAGATTCTACCCAGTCATTGTTTTGGAGTTTTTTTTGTGTACACTCTACTTCTACAGATTTGCCGAGTGCTTTTTGTAAAGCTTCCGCAAACTGCTCAAGCCCCCACATTATAGTATCAAGTTCTTCTTCACTTCTTATAATGAACCCGTTGTCTGTCTCTTCAAACCCGATCGGCAAAGTATCTGCCAAAAAATCTGCAAAGAGTTCATGATGTGAAGAGACTTTCACTACTAATTCGTAGTAATGCTCCTGCATTACTCAGATACACCCATCACTGCAGCAAGTTTTTCTTTTAAAACCTGAGGCGTAAATGGTTTTACGATATAGTTGTTTACTCCGGCTTTGAGTGCTGTAATAACCTCTGCTTTTCCACCTTCAGTCGTAACCATAATGATAGGTGTGTCTTTAAAGCGCTCATCCGCACGAACTTTTTTGACAAGCTCAAGCCCGTTCATCTCAGGCATATTCCAGTCTGTGATCAGCATATCAATATCAGGATTTGCGTCCATTTGCGCCCAACCCTCAACACCGTCTGCACCTTCAAGTACATCTTTATAACCAAGTCGAGCCAATGTATTTTTTATAATACGGCGCATTGTAGAACTATCATCAACAACAAGTAATTTCAATTGAAATCCTTTACATAATATTTTGCATAATTTATATCTAATAATAGCAAAATTCTGTTTGTTTTGCTATTAATTTACCAATTTAAACATTTTGGCTAAATCTAACCTGCCCTCATAATAAGCTTTTCCTATAATAACACCATCCACCTCACCCGTGGCTGTCAAAACTTTTATGTCCTCTTCATCTTTTACACCGCCGCTAGCAATTGTGCTTATTTTACCGGCTCTCGCGATATCAAGTGTAAAATCCACATTGACGCCGCTGAGCGTACCGTCTTTGCCGACATCTGTGCATATTATCGCCTCTACACCGGCATTGGCAAACTCTTTTGCCAGGTCTGTTGCGCGCATCGTGCTCACTTCACCCCAGCCCTCGACTGCCACATAGCCGTCAATCGCATCAATACCCACAGCAATAGGATATTTTGCAGCCATATCTTTGACAAACTGAGGGTCTTTTACCGCAATAGAACCTAAAATAATCCTGTCGATTCCGATATCCAACATCTTTTGAATCGTTGCTTCATCACGAATACCACCGCCAAGCTCAAGTTTTACATTGGAGTTTTGACGAATTTTAATAATTTGTTCAAGATTTTTAGGCTCTCCCGCAAATGCACCGTTTAAATCAACCAAATGCACCCACTCAGCACCCATTTCTTCAAATTTTTTCACTAATTCATAAGGCTCGTTTGAGTAGATTTTCGCACTTTCCATCAAACCTTTTGTCAAACGGACTGCTTTGCCGTCTTTTAAATCTATTGCCGGATATAATGTCATATTTCTCTCTTCCTTTTCTCTTACAGTTGTATAAAGTTTTCTAAAATTTTCAAACCGTTTTTATGGCTTTTTTCAGGATGGGGCTGTATTCCCATTATATTACCGTGGGCAACGGCAGAAGTAAATTTATAGCCATAATATGTTTCTCCGATAATGTCACTCTCATCTTTACATGTAACATGATATGTATGCACAAAATAAAGATAATGCTCATCATCCAGTCCTGCAAACAAAGGATGCTCTTTTGTAAACATCCTGTTCCATCCCATATGCGGAACTTTCAAAGGCTCATTGAATTTTTGCGTATCAAATTTTACAACACTGCCTTTTATAAGCCCGAGCCCTTCATGTTTGCCAAACTCTTCGGAATTTTCAAACAAAAGCTGCATTCCGAGACATATGCCAAGCATCGGTTTGCCACTCTTTGCAAACTCCTTTATAGACTCTACCATATTCCGTTCATGCAAATGTTGCATCGCATCACCAAAGGCACCGACACCAGGCAATATCAGCTTGTCATACTCTTTAAATTTATCAGGATTACTCTCAACTACTGCCTCTTGTCCAAGCTTGGCAAATGCATTTTTTACACTTGCCAGGTTTCCCATGTTATAATCAATTATTGCTATCATTATTCATCTATCTTTAATTTTGTAAATTTAATATAAATTGCCAAAGAGACTATCAGTATACCTACACCTGCAATAATATACATGGAGTAGATCAGCTTGTTTGGATCCGTAATTGCAAACTTGAACACAAGCATTAATGCTTCAATGGAGAGTGCGATAATAATAGAGCCCAAAAAGCGGACCATTGTTTTGTGCGGGCCTGATATGTCATGTTCTTTGTATCGTCCTAATATCTCCTCTTCAATGAGGGTTTTAGAGAGGTCAAAAATCGCCAACGAGAGTGTAAGTAAAATTGTTGCTTCAAAGACATCTTTAATCTGAAAATGCCCTATTGATATTCCATATGTAAAAAAACTCTCTATTCCTTTTACAAACAGTAAAAGTGCTATTGCTACAAGGGCAAAAGAAAATCCAGCATAAACTATTTTAAAAAATTCTCCAAAAAAAGTGTCCATTTTATTGAGATGTGCAATTTTGAGCACTTCTTCAAGCGGCATATCGATACATGCAACATACTTGAGCGAACCGTTTTCATCATATATAGGTGCCGATGCTGTTACAGTCAAGTCACCTGTAATCAAAGACGGATAGGGGTCTGTAATCGTACATCTGCCTTCTCTGACTGCACGATAGTAGTACGCACGGTCTGCACGAATCTTTCCTATATCATCATCTATCTGATCATCTTTTGTAAAAGTCGGACTTACCTGCACGCCCTTATGGTCAAGGAGATACACTCCCTCACAGTTTTCAAGATCTGCTTTTATTTTCAGCAGTCTCGGCATAATCATATCTTCACTTAAAGAAGGAAGTCTATTGGGAATATTCTTTGAAAAAAGGTAACAAAAATATGCTCTGGCTTTTGTTCTACCTTCGGCAAAGTGTTGAATATCTATAGGAACCATACAAGTCACTCCTTCTTAATTTTACTGACCTTAGGCAGTAATTTACCTGAATTATATCAAAGATTTACTATTATTGGTATAATGTCATTGATGAAAAAAGATATTAAAAGTATTGCTATTGTCAGACTCTCCGCACTCGGAGATATAATCAACAGCGCAGTTGTGTTGCAGTTTATCAAAAAAGAGTATCCTGATGCAAAAATAGAGTGGATAAGTGAAGAGATTTTTTCAGATATTTTACGAAACAACAAACACCTGCATACAGTGCACACTGTCAATCTCAAAAAACTCAAAAAGACAAAAAGCTTTTCCTTGCTGAAAAAAACATTCTCTGAGCTCTCTATGCTGCCCGATTATGATGTTATCATAGATATGCAAGGACTATTAAAATCAGCAATTGTTGCCAGAATCATAGGAAAAAATACCCATGGTTTTGATAAAAATTCAATACGCGAATCTTTGGCCGCACTTTTTTATAAAACAACCTCCACTGTCCCGTATGAAGAAAATGTTATAAAACGCAACTGTTTTGTTGTTGCTGACGCTCTTGGATTTGAGATTACGGATACTATGATCTTAAACAAAGAACCCGTTTTTTCACAAACAAAAGAGTTTGCACTACAAGGCGAGAAAAAAAACATTGCTTTTGTGATAGGCGCTTCCTGGCCTTCAAAAATTTATCCCAAAGAGTCTGTTGCAGACATATGCAACAGACTCCAAGAACAGTGTTACATTATTTGGGGCAATGCATTTGAAAAAAAAGAGGCACAATGGATATGCCAACATTCAAAATATGCAACACTGGCTCCAAAACTTACACTGAACGAGCTTGTATCTTTTGTATCGAGTATGGATCTTCTGATAGGCAATGACACCGGTCCAACACATCTGGCATGGGCGCAAAATATTCCCTCTATTACTCTGCTCGGGCCTACAACAACAAGAATGATTTATGAAACACCGATAAATATGGGAATAAAATCACCCTCAAACGTCAATATTTTAAAAATAGACAAGAACGATTTTTCTATAAAAGAAATTCCTGTAGAAAAAGTCACAAACAAAGCAAAGGAGCTTTTATATGGGCTATAAATTTCTCTTACTTCTTGAAAATATTTTAATGCTCTTGCCGCATGCTGCACGAAAAGCATTTTTTACTTTTTTAGCTTTTATCGGCTATAAAACAGCAAAAAAATACCGTCGTATCGTCAGACAAAACCTCAACTATGCCTTTGACAACAGTATGAGTGACAAAGAAATTGATACAATCACCCGATACAGTTTCAAAAACCTGCTCTACAATTTTATGCATCTTATGGAGATACGCCACCTCAGCAAAGAAAAAATTGCCGGCAAAATTACAGTAATGAATAAAAAAGAAGTTGAGAGAATTCATAAAGAAGGCCGTGCTGTTATTTATGTTACTCCGCATTACTGTGCCTGGGAACTTGGTGCAGCAGGACTTGCTTTACATGTAGAGACCATTGCTCCTGTTTACAAAAAACTCAAAAACAGAATCTATGAAAAATGGCTGCTCGATGCAAGAGCAAGGTTTGGCAATACAAATCTTGAAAAAACAAATGTTGTCAAACCCCTCATACGCCTTATAAAACAGGGAAAAGCCAGCGGAATTTTAATAGATACCAACATCAATGAAAAAGAAGGTGTTATGGTGGAGTTTTTAGGCAAACCTCTGCGTATGACGGCAACACCTGCTTATTTGGCACGCAAATTCAATGCTGCCATAGTGCCCGTACACATACGAACTGATGATGAAGAAAATTACACAATAATTATAGCTGATGAGATAAAAGTTGATAAAACAGAAAATGAAAAAAAAGATATACAAAAAGCAACACAACTGCAAGCCGACTGGCTCACTTCCATCATACAAAAAGAGCCAAAATTCTGGTTTTGGCTCCATCGCCGATGGAAAAACGACAAACCTGAAATTTACAACTAAGCGGTTTCTTTGTTCTTTGTTTCACACTCTTGCGTTCTGGCTTCAAAAAGTTTTAAAATTGCAAGAAAAAAAGCTGTTATTGCAGGTCCTAGAATCATTCCCCAAAATCCGAAAGTAGTCAGCCCTGCAATAATTGCAAAGAAAATAACAAGTTCGTTGAGCTGTGCATCACTCTCTTTGAGCAGTCGATTGTTTATCTCTTTGATTATCAAAGGCTTCACAAAAGTATCCGCTATAATGGAGATCACAATAATTGAATAGAGTGCTATAAAAACAGCATTTGCATTATGCCCTACCGAAAACTCATAAATCATAAACGGAAGCCACATTAAAACGCCCCCTATAACAGGAAGTAAAGAAGCGAATCCGTACATAATGCCAAAAAGCAGACCGTTATAGCCCATAAAAGAAACAGCTATACCAAAGAGTGCACCTTCAAACATTGCCGTAGCGATGATGGAGTAAAAAACAACACTCATAACAGCGGAGAGTTCCCGTGCAAGTAAAGTACTGTCTTCAACAGACATCTGTACAACACGTTTGAGAAACTCTACAATTGCAGAACCGTTATACAGAGCAAAAAAGTAAAAAACAATGACCAAAAAAGCATTTTTCACAAAACCTGCACTGAATGTTCCTATCTTTGCAGCTACATGTAAAGCATTTGCAGTCAAACTGTTGATATCTATTCCTTTTAAAGAATCTGCAAGATAAGGTTTTAAAAAGAGCAGAAATTTCGGTGGATTGGTAATCAGTCCGTTTATATAGAGTTCTATATTTTGCAAACTGCTCGGCTCCAAATTATTCAGCTTGATTGTGAGTGTTGCCAAGAAGTAACCAAGCGGTGCAAAAAAGAGCATGGCAAGCAATAGACTTGATGCAAACGCCGCCAACAAACGAGAGGAAAACAACTCTTCAAAATAGTTATTGATCGTAGCCGTAGAAATTGCCAACAAAGCGGCAATAGTCATCACCAGTAAAAAAGGTTCATACAGAAGATACATCCAGTACAAAGAAGTAGCAAACAAAACAGCTATAAAATATTGTGATTTCATCTAAAAAAGTGTCCCGTCTTCATTCACACATGACATATTTAAAACATCATAGGTTGCCGGTGTTGCACGTCTGCCTTTGGCTGTTCGCTCCAAATAGCCGTTTGCAAGCAGATACGGTTCCAAAACATCTTCTACCGTTCCCTCATCTTCACTTAATGCTGCGGCTATAGTGCTCAGTCCCATTGCGCGCCCTTTGGCACTTGCTAAAAGTGTCAAAAGACGCAGATCCATTTCATCAAAACCGTGTGAATTGATGCCCAGCTCATCCAATGCATACTGAGTACGCTGATGGTTTATATTTTTTTCATCGGCAACCTCTGCAAAGTCTCTGACCCGACGCAACAGTCGCAAGGCGATACGGGGCGTTCCACGACTTCTTTTTGCAATCTCCAGAGCCGCTTCATGGATGATTTGACATTCGAGCTTATTCGATGCCTGAACAATGATCTTTGCCAGTTCTTCCTGATTGTAAAAATTCATGCGAAAACTCATACCGAACCTGTCCCTTAAAGGGTTTGAAAGCATTCCTGCCCGTGTTGTCGCCCCTATAAGGGTAAATCGCGGTAAATCAATCTTGACCGTCTGTGCCGCAGGACCACTGCCGATGATAATATCTATTCTGTAATCTTCCATAGAAGAGTATAAAATTTCTTCAACGGCAGGAGAGAGCCTGTGTATTTCATCGATAAAGAGAATGTCCCCCTCTTCCAGGTTTGTCAGGATTGCTGCCAAATCACCGCTTTTTTCTATCATCGGTGCGGCTGTTACTTTGATATTTGCATTCATTTCATTGGCGATAATCAAGGCCAAAGTTGTTTTGCCAAGTCCCGGAGGTCCGTAGAACAAAACATGATCAAGTGCTTCGTCTCTTTTTTTTGAAGCTTCTATAAAAACAGCAAGATTTTTTTTAATCTGTTCCTGCCCGATATATTCACTCCACGCATCCGGACGCAATGTAACTTCGCTGCTCTCTTCTTCAAGAGAAAAAGTTTCAATATCTACCACTCTTTCCATTAGTATATATGTTCCTCAGTTGGAAATTGACGATTCTGGACTTCATCCGCATACTCCTGCAAAGCTTTTTTAACAAGAGTAGCCCCGTCAAGATATTTTTTTACAAATTTTGGAGTGAACTCTTCAAAAAATCCCAACATATCAGAAAAGACCAAAACCTGTCCGTCTACATCAGCACCTGCACCTATTCCTATAACCGGAACCGTCACACTCTGGGCAACCTCTTTTGCAACCTCGGCTTTTGTTCCTTCTATTACTATACAAAAGGCACCCGCTTCTTCAACTGCCTTGGCATCTTTGAGGAGTTGTTCTCTTTCATCAGCAGTTTTTCCTTTGACTTTGTATCCGCCTTCACTTCTTACCGACTGTGGCAAAAGTCCGATATGCCCACATACTGCAATGCCGTTATCTGTCAAATGTTTTATAATTCCAGCTTTGTCTTTTCCTCCTTCTATCTTGACACAGTCAGCCGGTGTCTTTTGAAAAACTTTTATAGCATTGCGTAAAGCATCTTCTTTGCATGTATAGGTTCCAAACGGCATGTCGCAAATGACAAAACTCTCCGGTGCCCCTTTACAGACGGCATTTGTATGATAAATCATTTGTTCCAATGTGGTACTGATCGTATCGCTGCGGCCTGCAAAGCTCATATTTAAACTGTCTCCTACCAAAATCATATCGGCACTTGGTTCGAGCAGTTTTGCGAAGAGTGCGTCATAGGCCGTTATCATCACCAAAGGCTTTTCGCCCTTTCTTTTTTTTATAGCTGTTATAGTTAATTTTTTACTCATTTTAAAACTCTTTATTATATTATATAGATGTATTTTAGCCAAAAATTGCTATAATCTGAACTATACAGGAGAATTATTTTATGGGTATAAGAAGTGATTTAGAAGAAAACTTTGATTTTGAAATTATTGATGAGTTTTTAGATCACTACGCTATGATGGTTGAGAGCATGGAAGTGATGATTCTGGACCTTTCAAAACCCAATATGTACGAAAGAAGCGTCAATGAACTTTTTCGTGTATTTCATAATATAAAATCAGCAAGTGGTTATTTGAAAATCATACCGATGAATAAACTGGCTGCTTTTGTTGAAGATGAGCTTGAATCTCTGCGTCAAAAAAAACCGCCTGTCAGTGATGAAACAACAGACTGGCTGTTAAATATCAGTGACATGTTTGCTGTTTGGAATGACGACTTGAGGCAGAATAACAAACTCGGTAAAATAAAATACTCCTTATTAAAAATCCCTGACTTGGAAAAATAATTTGAAAAATTTAGTAGCATATATAACATCCGGATATCCGGAAAAATCTTTTACAGTTGACTTGAGTCTCTCCCTTGCACAAAGCGGTGTTGACACCTTGGAACTCGGCATTCCTTTTTCAGACCCTGTAGCCGATGGTCCTCTCATAGAAGAAGCAAACCACAAATCACTTGAGCTTGGATTTAAATTTAAGGATTTGCTTGAAATTTCCAAAGAAATTGCCCCTCAGGTAGATACACTCTGGATGGGTTATTTCAACAGTTTTTACCAACAGAACATGCAGAATCTCATTCCTTTTGCAAAAGAACTTGGCATAAACGGACTGATTATTCCGGATGTCCCCTATGAAGAGGCGTTGACGTACAAAGATTTATTTCAAAGCAACGGTATTGCAAACATCTCTTTTGTTGCCCCTACAGACAGCGAAGAGAGAATACAGACTGTTGTCAGCGATGCACAAAAATTCATCTATATGGTTGCTTATACAGGAATAACTGGCTCAGGAAAAGCCGAAGATCTCCAGCCTTTTTTACACTCTATCAAAAAATACACCAAAACACCCGTATATGTAGGTTTCGGTGTCAATGAAAAAACAGCAAAAGAAAAAGTACAGGGTGCTGACGGGGTCATTGTCGGCAGTGCTTTTGTGAAAATTTTACTCAATAACGATATAAACTATACGCAAAAAATCACACAATGCAGTGAACTTGCAAAAGTAATTAAAGATAAAATCAACACTTAGGGCTTTTTAAAGGTATCCTTTATTTCAAAAAGCACCAAAAGTGTTTTTTGCAGCATATTCTCATTGTCATCACTGACCATCAGATACCTGTTTGTATCTACATGGGTCAGTCCCTCAAAGTTATCAAGTTTCCAACCGTTTGATGAGTCAAGTCTAGCTAAAACTTCGCTTTTGCACACTCTGGACGCTCTACATCTGTCTAAGTATACTTTCATCAAAGTTGTCACCCGTCTGCGTGTCAAATAACTAAAATCACGCAACAGCACCAAAACAGTATTCTCTGAAAAAAACTCCAAACTTACTATACTGCCCTCAGCGCTGAATTTAAATATTTGATTTTTCGTATAAAGTGTATGATATTTTACATTTGCATTTTTCAGCGGCAGTTCCGGTGCTGTCACAACACCATACCTGTCGTTACATGTAACCGATTCAAGTCCTTTGTTTTTACTGGCATACTTGTCTTTGTTTTGCAAATCCTGATGTAATTTTACTTTTTTTATTTTAATACCGTTTTTGCTATACAGACAAATTCGCTGTTTTCGCTCAAAGGAAATCAACAGATTATTCTTACATAGAGCCAAACCTTCGGCATCTCTCTTTTTCTTTTTTAATTGTTTCCCTTTTTTGTTTTTTAAAAAATAAGCATCCAGATACTGCAAATCTGTAATCTTCCCATCAGTAATATTGATCAAAAATTTATACAGATATCCCTGATCGCTCACAAAATATACAAAGCCATCTTCATAAACAAGATCTGAGATTTCATGAAAAGGAATACCTTTTTTAGTCTCAAAATGTAAGATTTTTGCATCAAGTATTTTTAGTTTTTGTTTCGTTACATGTAAAGTATTGTCTGGAGTAATTTTATATGCAGTGATTTGTGCATGAAGTTGTAAAAAAAACAATAAAACAAAGAAAAAGTATTTCAATAGTTTTGCCTTTTTTTGGTCTCCCTACGAGGACTCGAACCTCGAGCTAGGCCTTAGGAGGGCCCTGCTTTATCCAGTTAAGCGATAAGGAGATAAAACAATACTTGTCCGTGAAGTACAAAAATCCTTTTCACAGACAATATTGTATATTTTAAAATGTATAACTGACACCGGCAAAAATATTATTTCCGCGTGGACCATCTATTAAAGAACCTTCATACTCTCCTATAAGTGCCCAATGAGATGAAAGACCATATTCCATTCCTGCAGCATAGGTAAATCCGTCATTAGTTCCGTTAATACCAAAGTCGCTGATTTTTTCTTTCTCAAGTTCCCATCCTACTTTTCCAAAAAGAACAATTTCCTCATTTACATGATATCCATACAGCAAATCTAAACCATAGCTGTAATAATCAGCCCCCGCACTTACATCTGCTTCACCGACAACAGATTTTGTGACTGTAGTATGTGTATACGAAAAATCAAATTCCGTAGCAAAACCATAACCGAGTCTGTACCCCAAATCAATGCCAAATCCCTCTCCTGTGTCACCTTTTAATATTGCTTCAGGCTCAGTACCTTTTGCTTCTTCTGTATAATTGTCACCCAGGCTTATAAGACCTTTTGTCACAATATAAAGGTTACCCTCTTCATGGTGTTTTGCTTCAATATGTGCACGTGAAGCATCCTCTTCATGAGTCCCTTCCGCAGCAAAGAGTGTTGTTGAAAGCAAAAGCATTCCACTCAGGCATAAAAAATTTTGTATTTTCATTGTTTCTCCTTAAAATAATAACGTATTGTAATCTTTTTTTATAGAAAGAAAGCTTACTGTCTACTATAATAAGGAAAAATTGTTTTTAAAGTGATTGTTGATAAGGAAAGTTTTTGGAAGAAATGGTGCGCCCGACATGATTCGAACATGTGACCGCTGGTACCGCAAACCAGTGCTCTATCCAGCTGAGCTACGAGCGCACACCATTCTCTGATTGAGAGGGTGAAATTATAGCACTTTTAACTTATATATTTATAAAACACAATCTAAGGCACTGACTAAATAACCTTATTTACCAATATTTTTATTAACAAAGAACCAGGCAAGTCTATTATCAAGCCACTCATAACTTCTGGCATGGGCTTTTGTTCTTCTAACAAGATAAGAGATTTTATCTCTTATCTGAGAATTAAGGTTTTCAATCACATTGGTTATTTTGGATTTCTCCATACTTGCTTTAGATCCATAAATCTTATCATAGGAGAAACAACCGTCACAGTATATTTTATCTGTAGACGGGAGTTGTTGATTAAACTCAAAAAGCGCTCCTGCATTTTTATATCTTGAGAGATGATAAAAATAGAAATATTTTCCATGTTGTGTAACAGCTATAGATGCCCATAAATAGTATCTTTTTGACTTTTTACCTATGAATGTATACAGTTCATCCATTATCATGTATGTAAAGACTACAGGTGCCGATTTGATTCTGTTTGCAAAGTCGATATAAAGATCTTTATATTCGTTGAGTTTTTTTTAAATGGTATTGTACTGTACGCAAGTGCACTCCTAGTACTCTTGCTATCTTCCTTTGTTCCATCTTCTCTTCAAAGAGTTTATATATAAGTTCTATCTGCTCTTGTGTTAATCGTTTATATGGTCTGTATTTTCTTTCACTCTCTTTTACTGCCATGATAAAATCCTTCTTTATGAATTTTATCTTTTTAAGCAATTTCTGTTCTAGTTAGTCAGTGCCACAATCTAATCTTCGATTTTCACCAATATTTCTTCTACTTTTTGATTTTGTACATATAATTCATGATTTTTTCGGACATATGCCTGGAGTAAAACTTTAATATCGTTATTCCCTTCCATATTAAAATCTTTCGACATCTGTGTATGTAAAAAATTGGCAAATTTGTCTTCTACATCAACATCAAACCTGCGACCTCCTATATGTAGTCCAATCTTTTTACTCATTATATTATTAACCTAAAATACTTTCAATTTTATTCACAATTTCTTCTATTTCTATGTCTTTTTGAGCATTTTCTTCATGGAGTCTTTCAATTTCCTGATTTTTCAATGCACAGTCTGCCTTCAGTGTCACTATTTCATTTCGCATCATTTCATTTTCACTTTTAAGTGCATGATACTTTTCAAGAATTGTTGAAACTTTTTCACTGAGTTTATTCAAAGTTGTTTGATTATCCATTTGCATTTCCTAATATTAATTAATAAATTTCTGCTTTAGAATTCTAACATAATTAAAGTACATAGGATAAATATTATCTCTAATTTGCTATAATTTATAGATTATAAAAAGGTTGAAATATGAATAAATTTGAAAACTACTGCACAAAATTTGTACAAAGTATCGGAAGCAAAGAAGGAGCGGTCTCTCCGAGTATAGTTTCCTCAGCTTCTTTTTCTTACGGAAGCCCGGAAACAGCAGAAGGAATTTTCAATGGCAGTGTAAAAAAACCCCTCTATTCAAGAATGGGTAACCCTACAACAGCAAAACTTGAATCAATTATGGCAGAAATGGATGAGGGTATCGGTGCTGTCGCTACAAGCTCAGGCATGGGAGCAACGACTCTTGCCGTTATGTCGTTACTCTCTCAAGGCGATGAAATCATTAGCATAGGCGGACTGTTTGGCGGAACATATGCTCTGTTTGATGAAACGCTGAGCAGATTCGGGATTAAAACACATTTTTTTGATGTTGATGCATTCGACGCTATAGAAAAAGCCATAAATGACAATACAAAAATAATTTTTTTAGAAAGTGTCGGCAATCCGAACATGCGGCTTCCCGATATTAAAAGAATCGCCTCCATTGCAGACAAATACGATGTGGCACTTATTGTTGACAACACCATTACTCCCTTAAGTGTTTCGCCATTGGCGCTTGGTGCGGACATTACCGTTTATTCCACTACAAAAATCATTTCGGGAAATTCCTCTGCACTCGGTGGCTGTGTAGTTTTTCGTGCCATCCGTGAAAATGCTGACAAGTTTAAAACTCAGCGTTACCCATTTTTGCAAAAATTTATTAAAAATGCAGGGAAAACAGCCCTTATACCAAATGCAAAAAAACGAGCTTTACGAGACTTGGGGATGAGTGCAAATGCACATGCCAGCTATCAAACATTACTCGGACTCGAAACGCTGGCACTCCGACTTCCAAGAATAGTCAAAAGTGTTGAAACAGTGGCCCTGGAACTTGCCAAACATGGTATAGCGGTAAACCATCCGTGTATTCAGTCTCACCCTCACCATGCGCGGTATAAAGAAGATTTTCAATACGGATGTGGAACACTTTTAACAATTGATATGCAAAGCAAAGAGCATGCATACGATTTTTTACGCAAAACAAAAATAGCAACAATTACTGCCAACATAGGCGATTCAAGAACACTCGCCCTGCATATGGCATCAACGATATATAGTGATTTTGACGAAAAAACTAGAGAATTTCTGGGAATTACCGATGGTCTTATTAGAATTTCTATCGGACTTGAAAACCCGGTAGAAATTATAAATGATTTTATTCAAGCAACAAAGTAGAAAAAATGGCAACAAAAACAGATTTAGAAATAGACGAACAGACAATACTGAAATATCCAAAAAAATATTTTGTATTTTTACTCAACGATGATTATACGCCTATGGATTTTGTAGTCGATATTCTCATGGACATCTTTCATAAAACATATGAAGAAGCGCAGGATATTATGCTTGAAGTACATAAAAAGAACAGAGGTTTGTGTGGTGTTTACACATATGAAATCGCAGAGACAAAGCTTAAGCAAGTACGTCGCAAAGCGAAAGACAACGGCTTTCCCCTAAAAGCCACGATGGAGGAAGAATAACATGATAAGCTCATCACTCAATGATATATTTCAAAAATCTGTAATATTTGCAAAACAACTTCACCATGAATACCTGACAATTGAGCATATATTTTACCTTTTGTTAAGTTCGGATGAAGGCGCATCAATTATAGAAACATGTGGCGGAAATGTGCCAAAAATGAAAGAAGAACTTGGTGAATACATCAAAAAAAACATGGAAACACTTCCTGCCGACATAATACAGGACCCTTATGAAAGCGTAGCGCTTTCGCGTTTGATTGACAAGATGGTGCGTCATGTTCAGTCATCCGGTCAAACGAATGCGGATATAGGGGATCTTTTGGCAACTCTTTTTGAAGAGAAACATACATTTGCCTATGCTTTGCTCAATAAATACCAAATAACAAAACTGGATATTTTGGAAGTAATCTCACATCCTGACACAGACCAGGATGAAGAAGAAAAAGAGTCTAATTTACGAAAATACACAATAAACCTTATAGAAAAAGCCAAAGAAGGAAAAATTGACCCTGTAATAGGCAGAGACAACGAAATTCAAAGAGTCACACAGATACTCTGCAGAAGAAAGAAAAACAACCCTGTACTTGTGGGCGAACCGGGCGTTGGAAAGACAGCAATAGCAGAAGGACTGGCTTTACGTATTGCAGCGGATGATGTTCCTGACATAATCAAAGACTCTAAGCTTTATGCACTTGATTTAGGGGCATTGCTTGCAGGAACAAAGTATAGAGGAGACTTTGAAAAACGCCTTAAAGGTGTTATGGATGAACTCAAACGTGAACCTAAAGCAATTTTATTTATAGATGAAATTCATACACTTATAGGAGCAGGAAGCACTAGCGGAACAATGGATGCAGCCAATCAGCTCAAGCCTGCTCTTGCTTCAGGCGAAATAAAATGTATGGGAGCTACAACTTTTGCAGAATACAGAAACGGATTTGAAAAAGACAAGGCGCTCAGCAGAAGGTTCTCCAAAATAGATGTTAATGAACCATCAAAAAAAACAAGCTATCTTATTCTCAAGGGACTTCAAAGCAAATATGAAAAACACCATTCAGTACAATACACAAACAAGGCATTAAAAACAGCAGTAGATCTTTCTAAACGCTACATTACTGACAAATTTTTACCGGATATTGCCATAGATTTAATTGATGAAACAGCAGCATCATTTCATCTTCAAAAAAGAAAAAAAGAAAAAGTAACTGCAAATGATATTCAAAAAACTATAGCATCCATTGTGGGTATCAGTAATTCAAAAATTTCTCATAATGAAACGGCATCTTTGCAACATTTAGAAGATAAACTCAGACAAAGAGTTATTGGTCAGGAAAAAGCTGTAGAGATGGTGACAAAAGCCATTAAAATATCAAAAGCAGGACTAACACCTCCGAACAAACCTATAGCATCATTTCTATTCTCAGGACCGACAGGCGTAGGTAAAACTGAGCTGGCAATTGCATTAAGTGAAACCTTAGGGATAAATTTTGAAAAATTTGATATGAGCGAATATATGGAAAAACATGCTCTCAGCCGTTTGGTAGGAGCACCTCCTGGATATGTAGGGTATGAGCAGGGAGGACTGCTTACAGAGGCTATTAAAAGACATCCTTATACTGTACTGCTGCTTGATGAAATAGAAAAAGCACATCCGGAACTCATAAATGTGTTACTGCAGATAATGGACAGTGCAACGCTCACTGACAATAATGGATATAAGGCAGATTTTCAAAATGTTATACTGATTATGACATCAAATATTGGAGCTCAGGCTAGAAATGTTATGGGATTCAATAAAGATGAATCTATCTCAAAAAATGAGGAGTTAAAATCATTCTTTACTCCTGAATTCAGAAACAGACTGGATGCCATTATAGAGTTTGACCAATTAAGTCTGAGTATTGTTGAAGGGATTGTCAAAAAATTCATTACAGAACTCAATAAAGAATTAAAAAAGAAAAAAATAACTGTCAGCGTTTCTGATAAAGTCGTAAAATTCATTGCAGAAAAAACATATTCACCTGAAATGGGAGCAAGACCGCTTAAAAGGTATATCAAAAACAATATCACTGATAAACTGAGTGATGAAATCTTATTTGGCAAACTTAAAAAAGGCGGAGAAGTAGAGGTCACTGTAAAAAATGATACCTTAGAAAATATATATAAAGAGGCTTAATGTATCTACCCCAGCTTGACAACTATTCACTCTCTTTTCCTGACCCTCATGATGCCAACAAAGAAGGTATCGTAGCGTGGGGAGGAGACTTAAACCCTTCGAGGCTACTAAAAGCCTATCAAAATGGTATTTTCCCCTGGTATTCACAACAAGACCCGATACTGTGGTGGTCAACCAATCCACGCCTGATAATGGAACTCGATGATTTTAAATTAAGACATTCATTGAAAAAAAAATTGAAAAAGTTTGAATATAAATTCGACACTGATTTTGAAAAAGTCATACAAAAATGTGCCTCTGTCAAAAGAAAAGATCAAAATGGTACCTGGATTAATAAAGAACTTGCAGAATCATTCAGCGTTTTACATGGTATGGGTATAGCACACTCGGTTGAAAGCTATTTAGATGGAAAACTGGTAGGTGGTTTGTACGGGTTGACAATAGGAAAAGTATTTTGCGGAGAATCAATGTTTGCAGAGGTCAGTGATGCATCAAAAGCTGCATATGCGATTTTAGTAAAACATTTAAGGTTCTGGGGTTATGATTTTATAGACTGTCAGGTACCGACACAACATCTTAAATCGTTGGGAGCAAAAGAAGTTTCAAGAGATTATTATCTTGAACGTTTGTATAAAGTAAATATGGATATTATAAAAAATGAATGGATTGTTGATAAAAATCTGATCAACTAGGCAGCGACCTACATTCCCACAAGTGAAACCTGCAGTATTATCAGCGATGAGAGGCTTAGCTTCTGGGTTCGGAATGGAGCCAGGCGTTTCCCTCTCTCTATAGCCACCTAGACAAGATCAGATATAAGGACATTCTAAGATGTACTTATATCTGATCTCATAAGGATCAGTTGAGTGAGTAATGAGTAAAAACTCATTAAAGTAAAATTGGTAAAATCAACAAAGGCAATAAATCCTAACTAAATAACTACTTTCAAATCTTTCTCTTATTTAATGTGTTACACATGAAAAAATTTAGTTTTTTCATTGCGTTCGCCCGTTAGGCATCATACACTAAATAAGGTAGTGAAGCAATTGTGTTCATTTAAGAACTTGTAAAAAGACAAACGTACTATTAGTACTGGTCAGCTAAACACATTGCTGTGCGTACACATCCAGCCTATCAAGCTTGTAGTCTTCAAGCGTACTTCAGGGAACGTTCATCTTGGAGTTGGCTTCCCGCTTAGATGCTTTCAGCGGTTATCTCATCCGTGCGTAGCTACCCAGCTATGCCCTTGGCAGGACAACTGGTGCACCAGTGGCACGTCCAACCCGGTCCTCTCGTACTAGGGTCAGCTCTCCTCAACGTTCCTACGCCCACGGAAGATAGGGACCGAACTGTCTCACGACGTTCTGAACCCAGCTCGCGTACCGCTTTAAATGGCGAACAGCCATACCCTTGGGACCTGCTCCAGCCCCAGGATGCGATGAGCCGACATCGAGGTGCCAAACCTCCCCGTCGATGTGAGCTCTTGGGGGAGATCAGCCTGTTATCCCCGGCGTACCTTTTATCCTTTGAGCGATGGCCCTTCCACACAGAACCACCGGATCACTATGACCGTCTTTCGACTCTGCTCGACTTGTATGTCTCACAGTCAGTCCGGCTTATGCCATTATACTCTACGAAGGATTTCCAACCCTTCTGAGCCGAACTTTGTAAGCCTCCGTTACTTTTTAGGAGGCGACCGCCCCAGTCAAACTACCCACCAGACATTGTCCTCGCACGGGATAACCGTACGGAGTTAGCTATCAGAATATTCAAGGGTGGTATCTCAAGGTTGCCTCCCCTGGAACTGGCGTCCCAGGTTCAACGGCTCCCACCTATCCTGCACATGAATATCCCAATAGCAGTGTCAAGCTATAGTAAAGGTGCACGGGGTCTTTCCGTCTTTCCGCGGGTAGGAGGAATTTTCACCTCCACTACAATTTCACTGGATCCCTTGTTGAGACAGCTCCCATCTCGTTACGCCATTCATGCAGGTCGGTATTTAACCGACAAGGAATTTCGCTACCTTAGGACCGTTATAGTTACGGCCGCCGTTTACTCGGGCTTCAATTCATGCCTTCGCTTGCGCTAAGCAATCCTTTTAACCTTCGAGCACCGGGCAGGCGTCACACCCTATACATCCACTTACGTGTTAGCAGAGTGCTGTGTTTTTGGTAAACAGTCGGGAGGGACTCTTTGCTGCGACCTATAAGTGCTTTGAGAAGCAAGTTCTCTAACACTACAGGCACACCTTATACCGAAGATACGGTGCTAGTTTGCAGAGTTCCTTAACAAGGGTTCATCCACGCGCCTTAGAATACTCATCTCACCCACCTGTGTCGGTTTACGGTACGGGCAACATTACATCTCGTTTAGAGGCTTTTCTCGGCACGACAGTATCAAGGGTTCTGGTCGCTCTCCGAAAAGATTGACCAGCCTGTCAGATCTCGGTCGAATGACGTGCGGATTTGCCTACACGTCGACCTACGTCCTTCGAGCCACTATTCCATCAGTGACCCCCTTTAACTCTATGCGTCCCCCCATCACTCAAACGATGTAATGTCGGTATCGGAATATTAACCGATTTGCCATCGTCTACCCCTTTCGGACTCGACTTAGGTCCCGACTAACCCTACGATGACGAGCATCGCGTAGGAAACCTTGGGTTTACGGCGAAGAAGATTCTCACTTCTTTTCTCGCTACTCATGCCTGCATGCTCACTTCCATCCGCTCCAGTACTCCTTACCGGTATACCTTCAGCGCTGAATGGAACGCTCTCCTACCACTTACAGTAAACTGTAAATCTAAAGCTTCGGTGTTTATCTTAGCCCCGTTATATTTTCGGCGCAGAATCGCTAGACCAGTGAGCTGTTACGCTTTCTTTAAAGGATGGCTGCTTCTAAGCCAACCTCCTGGTTGTCACAGCAACTCCACATCCTTTTCCACTTAGATAAAACTTTGGGACCTTAGCTGTTAGTCTGGGTTGTTCCCCTCTCGACATAGGATTTTATCACCCTACGCCTGACTCCCGAGGTTACACGTATAGTATTCGGAGTTTGATAGGGTTTGGTACCGCGGTAAGCAGCCCTAGCCCTGTCAGTGCTCTACCCCTATACGCTAATGCTCGAGGCTATACCTAAATATATTTCGGAGAGAACCAGCTATCACTGAGTTTGATTGGCCTTTCACCCCTATCCACAAGTCATCCCAAGAATTTTCAACTTCTACGGGTTCGGTCCTCCACTGGCTCTTACACCAGCTTCAACCTGCTCATGGATAGATCACTCAGTTTCGGGTCTGCAGCATCTGACTATGTCGCCCTATTAAGACTCGCTTTCGCTACGGCTTCTCGTTCGATTAACCTTGCCAGATACCACAACTCGCAGGCTCATTATGCAAAAGGCAGTCCGTCACACTTATTTAATAGTGCTCCGAATGATTGTAAGCCATAGGTTTCAGGTTCTATTTCACTCCGCTCACCGCGGTCCTTTTCACCTTTCCCTCACGGTACTTGTTCGCTATCGGTCTAGTAGTAGTATTTAGGGTTGGAGGGTGGTCCCCCCATATTCAGTCAAGATAACACGTGTCCCGACCTACTCGTTCCATACCTTAGTTCCACACAAATGTTTTCGCTTACGGGAGTATCACCCTCTATGCTCATCCTTTCCAGAATGTTCTGCTAACAAATGTGCTAAATGTATGCGCCCTATTCCAATTTCGCTCGCCGCTACTCTCGGAATCTCGTTTGATTTCTCTTCCTCTAGGTACTGAGATGTTTCACTTCCCTAGGTTCGCCCCACCCGAAGGTGGTAACGTGATTCGCACCACGTTGGGTCGCCCCATTCAGAAATTCCCGGATCAAAGCTTCTTGGCAGCTCCCCGAGACTTTTCGCAGCCTAGTACGTCTTTCATCGCCTCTACTAGCCAAGGCATCCACCTATGGCCCTTAATATCTTTTTATTCTATGTTGCGTTCACTACCTTATTTAATGTACTAATACACTAGACAAGATGAATGATCTGTTATTGTAGTTATTTAGTTTATAATAAATCTCTTTATTATAGTTGTTGACTTTAACAATTGTAATTTAATGATCGTTTGGTTTTTAAACCAAATATAAATTCTTATGTGTTTAAGAACTTATATTTAATTTAGAAACTTGTTTTTGAGATGAGTTGTGCTTAAAAAAGAAGCGAAGCATACTTTAGTATGTGAGTTTCTTTTTTAAGTGCAAATCACTCAAAAATGGTGGAGAATAGCGGGATCGAACCGCTGACCTCCTGCGTGCAAGGCAGGCGCTCTCCCAGCTGAGCTAATTCCCCATTTATAATCGTAATTCAAATGAACACAGATCACTGAAAACTAAGCAAGTAAGAGAGAAAAACTAATAAACTATCTCTGTGATATTTTCTTTGTATGTCAATTCAAACGAATGATTGACTTTACTCTAGAAAGGAGGTGATCCAACCGCAGGTTCTCCTACGGTTACCTTGTTACGACTTCACCCCAGTCGCTAATTCCACCGTAAGCGGTAGCCCCCCGAAGGTTGGCTTCCCGATTTCGGGTGAAATCAACTCCCATGGTGTGACGGGCGGTGAGTACAAGACCCGGGAACGTATTCACCGTAGCATTGCTGATCTACGATTACTAGTGATTCCAGCTTCATGGAGTCGAGTTGCAGACTCCAATCCGAACTGAGAGACGCTTTAAGTGATTAGCTCCACCTCGCGGTATCGCAACACTCTGTACGCCCCATTGTAGCACGTGTGTAGCCCTAGCCATAAGGGCCATGATGACTTGACGTCGTCCTCACCTTCCTCCTCCTTACGAAGGCAGTCTCCTTAGAGTGCTCAGCTTAACCTGCTAGCAACTAAGGACGAGGGTTGCGCTCGTTGCGGGACTTAACCCAACATCTCACGACACGAGCTGACGACAGCCGTGCAGCACCTGTTTTCGAGCTCCCCGAAGGGCACCCCGCCATCTCTGGCAGGTTCTCTCAATGTCAAGGCTAGGTAAGGTTCTTCGCGTATCTTCGAATTAAACCACATGCTCCACCACTTGTGCGGGTCCCCGTCTATTCCTTTGAGTTTTAATCTTGCGACCGTACTCCCCAGGCGGTTCACTTAATCTGTTAAGTGCATCACCGCCCTGACTAGCAGAGCGACGACTAGTGAACATCGTTTAGGGCGTGGACTACCAGGGTATCTAATCCTGTTTGCTCCCCACGCTTTCACGCCTTAGCGTCAGTTATGTTCCAGGAGATCGCCTTCGCTTTCGGTATTCCTAGTGATATCTACGGATTTTACCCCTACACCACTAATTCCATCTCCCCCTCCCATACTCTAGGTCGGCAGTTTCAAATGCAGTTCTACAGTTAAGCTGTAGGATTTCACATCTGACTTGCCAACCCGCCTACGCGTCCTTTACGCCCAGTGATTCCGAATAACGCTTGCACCCTCCGTATTACCGCGGCTGCTGGCACGGAGTTAGCCGGTGCTTATTCATATGCTACCGTCATTTTCTTGACATATAAAAGGAGTTTACACACCGAAATGCGTCATCCTCCACGCGGCGTTGCTGCATCAGGGTTTCCCCCATTGTGCAATATTCCTCACTGCTGCCTCCCGTAGGAGTCTGGTCCGTGTCTCAGTACCAGTGTGGCGGATCATCCTCTCAAACCCGCTACCCGTCATTGCCTTGGTAGTCTCTTACACTACCAACAAGCTGATGGGATATAGACCGATCCCTTGGCGGAATCCATTTCCCGACTACTCTTATGAGCAGAAGGAGTATCCGGTATTAATCATCGTTTCCAATGGCTATCCCGGTCCAAGGGGCACATTATCTATATATTACTCACCCGTGCGCCACTCGTCAGCAGAGAAGCAAGCTTCTCTCTGTTACCGTTCGACTTGCATGTGTTAAGCACGCCGCCAGCGTTCATTCTGAGCCAGGATCAAACTCTCCATAATTGTTATTATAGAAAGATAAGTAAACTTATTACTGATCTTTTGCCCAAGATTATTAAATCATTGGCTTTGTTATTTTAAGTCTTAATAAAACTGCTTAAGGTCTTATTACTAGACTGTATAGTTATCTATTACTATTAAGGGAACCATTCAGGTAAACCTGTATGGATTTCAAAATAGAATAGACGGTTGTTGTTTATTAGTTATTTCTAAGTAATTTATCTCTTTAACTCTAAAGTTAAAAAGTCTCTTACTTGCTTAGTTTTCAATGATCTCAAACATATTCAGCGGCTTCAACTCGAAGTCTCTTTAGGCCTTTTAAACAAGGTCTCTCTGTTTGTGGATGGGAATTATAGGGGAGTCTTGCTTAGAAAGCGCTTAATGTTTGGCGGGTTTTTGAAAAAGTTTTTGAAGTTTTTTATTTGTTACTTTTTTTAGAGGTTTGTTCCAAACAAACCTCTAACTGTTTACTTCAATATATACAGGCTCAGAAAAATTTGGAACATCATCATATGAAAATACTGCATAATATTTATGGACATTCAAATCACCAAAATTATCATACGTATAATTATCACTGCCTCCATAAAGTTTTTGCCCATCATAAGGAGAGCATGGAATCTTGAATCTGTTTTTCACAACAATAACACCTCTGTAACCGTCGTCTTCAGGATTCTCCCACTGCAGTTTTATTATTCCGTTTTCCATACTTGCCCGTAAGTTTTCTACCTGTTTTGGCGGATTTTTCCTTTTACGGATATAATCCAGAGTCAAAATTGGTTTATCTATTTTTTTATTGTCTATCCAGTTTACATCAGTATTTTTGGACATCTCAGTTTCTGATGAAGCGGAAATTACAAAAAAGGCTTTCTTGTTTTCTTTTGCCAGCTCAAGCATTTCCTGAATTGCATATGTATCAAAAACAAATCTCTGTTTAGAAGATCTCTTGATATCTGTAATACTTACGTCATATCCGATTCTTTCAATAATGTTTCTATTTTTTATCTTTTCATATGTTATTTCACCGCGGATAGGCTCTACCAGTTCTATATGAAAACGTAAATTATTTTCTTTTGCATTCACCTGATATGCCTGTAAATCTATATATGCATCAGACACTACGGTATTTTCCATATCTGGTAAATTCAATAAATCAAATTCAATGCATGCATATTTCAGATTTCCACTTGCGTCATATCCGGATTTAAGCGCACTGTCTTTTATATTGTCATGATTGACTGTAAACTCATAAGAAGATTGAATATCCAGTTTTGCTTCATGTATGGTATACGAAATATCAAGCTTTGGTCTGTAGGTTAATCCTCCACTGAATTTTCCATACCCGATATCCCACTGCATCAGCTGAGAAGACCTGTCAAGCGGCAAAGAGGTCGGTCCTTGCATTCTAAAATAGGCTTCCCGTCTTTTTAAAGCTTTTTCAAGAACTTTTATTTCCTGTTCTGCAAACTGATATTCTCTCCATATACCCTGAGCCAATTGATGTGAAGAGGTTGGTCTATCTATATAAGAAAGCATTTTTACATTTTTTATATCATCAAAACTGTCTATTTTGTCTATTGTACGCTCATCCATCTGTCCAACCCGCCACTGACCATAGCGCTCAACCTGTACAGCAACCCGGTTCATTGGATAAAATGAAATTTTTGCTGCTGTAATAATCGCATTTTCCGGAATTGTCATTAAGGAAAACCCACACACTCCGTAACACTCCCCTTTTTGTTCTGAAATTCCGACAAACAGGGAATTGTTCCCAAAATGATCTCTGTTCTTTTGGGTCTTTTCTCCGACATATCCTATTTTGCTTGCAATGGGATATAAAATTTTGGAAAACATATTTTCAGCCGGTTTTGTTCTTACCGCAACAAGCTGCGCATAGGGTGATTTAATTGATTTGTCTTTGCAGACCGCACGAATATAATAATAATAATTTGTCGAACTCTTTAAATTGGAATCTGTAAAACTTTTCATTTTTGTCATGGCAATTCGATTGGAGGCCTGCGCAAACCCTTTGAGTTTTGTTGAACGATAAATTTCAAAATAAATTGTTTCGTCTTCTATATAGTCCCAGCTGAGTTCTACCTCTTTTGCCCCAATACCTGTTGCTACAAAATTTTCAACACGTTGCAAGTTGTTTTCTTTTTTGTAATTGTTTACTTCGGAGAGAGCCATAATCAAAGCAGGAATATTTTCCTGGATATTTTCACTCATATGCTCAATGTAGTCGCTGATATTTCTCGTTCCAACTTCTGCTACTAGAGAAAGGATTCCCTGAGAATAGTAAAACTCACGTCCGCTTCCTGAAATGAGATGCACAGGCGGTTTTCCCATATGAATGCCGTATTCGCGAGAAGACTCTTTTCTTATTTCTTCTGCCATATTTCCCGCCAACAGATTCAGGTCAATAGCATCCTCCGCATCTTCATGGATAAAATTGTGAGCAGGAAAAAATACATTGCCCTGAGAATGGTAATCCAAAGCAATTGTAATATTTTTATGTTCGAGTATAAAATCTCTAATGGCTGCGGTTTCCGGTTCACTGAACGGTTCCGGACCGGAGTAGACATTCGAAGTATAATTTTTGTTAGGAGTAAAACCTACACTGAAATTTCTGTTTAAATCAACCCCGTAACTTCCGTCAGGATTTTTTCTACGGTTTTTTCTCCAAAAAGAAAAATGGTTTCTTGAGTATTCGAAACCATCCGGATTTGCACAGGGAACCATATAAAGTGTTGTATTGTCCAGGATTTTGTTAAGCTGTGGATCATAATCAATATGTTCCAAAATATATTTTGCAAAAGCAAGAGAAAGCTCTATCCCTATCCATTCTCTAGCATGAATTGTGCCTGTGTAAAAAAGTGCAGGCTTCTTTACATGTAAGTCTACATTTTTAGTGATTGAGACAGCAATAATATCTCTGCTTTCCCATGTTTGCCCTATTGTCTCTACTTTAACAAGATCTGGATGTCTCTTTTGAGCAGAATTAAAAAAATTTATACATTCATCATATGAACTATATTGTTGTCTCAAGCCGTTGCCTTCATTTTTTTGAAATGATACTCTTACTTCGTTTTTCTGTCAATTAAATCCACAATTAAATCAATTTTTTTGTCATTAAAGTTTAATCCCATTTTTTCCTGTTCAGGAGTAGCAAAGGCGGGAATGCCGTTTACTTCCAAAACAATATATTCTTCTTTTTCTCTGTCATAAATAATGTCTACGCCACCAATATCCACGCCTGTTGCCTTACATGCTTTTTTTGCAATACTGACAACTTCATCATTTGCTTCACGTACAAAAACACTGCCACCGCTTGTCACATTTGTCCGCCAGTCTGTTCCGCTGGCTTTTCTTCCATAACAAGAAACAAATTTACCGTCAACTATGTCAACTCTAAAGTCCGTATTGTCATAATCAATAAATTTTTCTACATAAAAATAACGTAAATCCATCTGATTTAAAAAAGGCATAAGCATATCCAGGCTTGCTTCATTCTCGATTTTGGTAAGTCCCACACCACCCCAGCCATCAGTTGGCTTGTAGACCATTTTGTCCCATTTTTTAATGATTTTTTTAAGTTCATGCCCGTCATCCCGATGACACAGCTTATAATCAGCTGTTTTCACACCGCTGTTTCTTAGCACAAACGAGGTCTGAAACTTATCTTCTGTCAAAGCAAAAGACGCATAAGAGTTAATCATCGGAATAATCCGGTTTAATGCCTGATACAGGTACATTTGATACTGTGTCTGTTCCCCCGCATTATAGGAAAAAAACAAATCCAGTGTATCGAGTTTTTCTCCATGATACTCTTTGCCGTGGTAGACTATATGCGCATTTTTTGCAATCGCATGGCGTAAATTGATATCATTTAAAACTTCTATATCTCTCTCTTTCAACTTTTTCGTTATTTTTTTTGCTATTTTTTCTCCACCACCGTTTTTATACAGCCACATGCCGATTTTTCTTTTTTTCATTGACATCCCCTAAAATTTTAAATTTTTTATAAAATACTCAAAAAGCTTTCTGCTCATCTCTATGCGACTGACAAAACTTTCCTTGCTCGCCCGCTCTTTTACTGTATGATCTCCGTCACCAAACGGTCCAAAACCATCAAGTGTCACAACACCACATGCACTGACAATATTGGCATCACTGACACCACCTCTTTCTTCCGCGGGTATCTGCTGTTGTGTAATCTTTTCTATTTTTTTAAGTAGAGCGATTGAAGCCTCTGTTGTCTGCATCACATCTCTTTGTATTCCACCGCTTAATGTTGCTTTTACGCCATCAACAACAGAGGTTTGCACAATCTTTTCTATGGCCGTTAACACTCTCTCTTTCTCAGCCGAATATTTGTATCTCAATTCAAAAACCAATTGTGCCTGCGGAGAGACAGTGTTTGCCCCTATTCCTCCCGCAATTTTTCCTACATTGACAGTTGTACCTTTATCCAGGTCTGTCAACTGCACAAGTTTTTGAAGCTTGTATGCAAGTTCTAAATTTGCATCACAGCCCTCACTGTAATGATTACCTGCATGGGCTGCTTTTCCTTGAATGTCTATAAAAAAAGTTCCTACACCTTTTCGTCCGCTAACAAGTTCCAGGTTTCTACCTGCTGCTTCATACACAAAACAGTAGTCATATTCACGGGCAAGTTCCGCAGTCAGATATTTGGAATCATCACTCCCTGTCTCTTCATCACTGACCAAAAGAATATCAATATTTTGAATTTTCACGCCTTTACATGTAAGCTGTCGAAGCGCTTCAAGCAGTACAATATTGCCGCCTTTCATGTCACACACACCCGGCCCGTATACCCAGGTGTCATCTTCTGTAAAATATTCAAATTTTCCGGGAGGAAAAACCGTGTCAATATGTCCGAGCAAAAGTAATTTTGGAGAGTTCTTTACATCTAAAGACTTGTAGTAACGATGATCACCGACATTGTTGCGTTTGTAAATGACAGTTTCAAAACCCAATGCCCCAAACCATTCATCAAAGATTTCACCGACTAGGTTTACACCTTCTGTGTTTTTTGTATAGGAATTTATTTCTACGACCTTTTTTAAGTCTGCTATGTAGTTCATTGTTATCCAAATAATGTCTATTTTTATTGATTATACTATGAATTTGTTATTTATGCTAAAAAGTTAGATTAATTTTTACGGAGTTTAAAAAATATGTGTAATGTGGGAATGTTATAAAATATGAAGAAGGCAAGAGCCCAGAAGAATTATTTTCTTCTAAGTTCTTTAATACGGGCTTTTTTACCGGCAAGTGCACGAAGATAAAAAAGTTTTGCACGACGAACACGACCGCGACGAATAACTTTAATCTCATTGATTGAGTCAGAATAAACTGGGAAAATTCTCTCAATACCAACACCGTTAGCACCGATTTTACGTACTGTAATTGTTTGCCCGGTCCCCTGACCACGCTTAGCTATACAAACACCCTCGTAGTTTTGTACACGAGTTTTGTCACCTTCTTTAATTGTTACTGCTAAATTTACAGTATCACCGGCACGAAAATCTGGAATGTTTTTCTCAGCAGTTTGTGCTTTTTCAAAGTTTTCAATATACTTATTTCTCATAAGACTTAGTCCTTAAATTTTATTTCATAAAATATTAAGGAAACCTACCTGTTTATTGAAGCACGAAGTCGGAAGTAATTCCGCCTTCTACGTTAACACTAGGTTTCCTTCAGCAGGAAGCTCATCGCATTAATGCGATTGGACTTTATGCTTTAATAGCTGTTCTGGTCTAAAGAATTTGGTCTTTGCTTCAGACAAGGCTAATTTTAGTGAGCGAATTTTACTATGATTTCCCTTTAAGTATTCTGATGGAACACTTAAACCTTCATAGTTTTGTGGTTTTGAAAATGACGGTGCTTCTAAAAGTTGGGTTTCAAAACTCTCAATCTCCAAAGATTGGGCATTTCCGAGAACACCTTCTTTATTTCTGCTTATGGCATCACAAAGTACCAGTGAGGCCAGTTCGCCTCCGGTCAAAATATAATCACCGATAGAAAATACTTCATCCGCATATTTTTCAATAACTCTTTCATCTATTCCCTCATACCTTCCACTCACAAAAGCTATATGGGTTTTCTTTGCCAAACGCTTTGCATCATTTTGTACAAAAGGTTTCGCAACCGGAGTCAAAAAAATGATATGAACATTTTCATCTTTACTTTTCAAATCATCCAGTGCATCAAAAAGCGGTTGTGGATTCATTACCATCCCTGCACCGCCGCCTACTGCCGTATCATCAACTTTAGAGTGTTTGTTCTTTGAGTAATCCCGAGGATTCAAATAGTCTATCTTTATGATATTCTTCTCAATGGCTCGTTTCAAAATCGAATCTTGAAAATAGCCTTCAATCAGAGCAGAAAAAAGAGTAACGAAAGTAAAGCGCATTCAAGAAGCTTCCAGGATATCAACAGCACCACTGAGTGTGATACGTTTTTTTTCAATGTCAACTTCCACTTTAAACGGCTCAATAAAAGGAACCAAAAAGCTCTTTGCCAAACCGCTTTCGACTAAACTTTCATCAGTAACAATACTTAGATAATTGGTAGTATTGAATCTCTCTATCTCTTTTACTCTGCCAAGACATTTGGCATCTTCATAGACTTCACAATCTTCCAAATCAAACCAGAAATACTCACCCTCTTCCAAATGGCAGTTTTTTCTTGTCTCTTCGTAGGTGGTAAAGAGTTTCGCATTGGTGAACTTCTTTGCATCTTCGGGATTTGCAATGCTGTTAATGCGTACCAATCCACGATTGAGATCAACATCACTTAAAGTAATGCGCTCACTTTTATTAATTAAAAAAGTGGCTCCCTTCACAAACTGTTCAGGAAAATCGCACTTAAGATGCAACTTCATATCTCCTTGAATGCCGACAGTTTTACCGATTGTTGCTATATGCAACAACTTTTCTTTACTAGACTGCTTCAACATTAATACGGTAACTCACACCATCTTTGGCTTTACATCCGGAAATCACAGTTTTAATAGCACCAATCATTTTGCCGCTTTTTCCTATTAATTTCCCTATATCTGCCTGGTTTGCGTAGAGAACTATTTCTGTTATTTCATCGCCCTCTTGAACTTCAACTCTGATATCATCAGGGTGTGATGCTATCAGTCTTGCAAATTGTGCGACAAAATCAGCAATCATAATTAACGACCAGTGATCTTTTTCACACGATCACTCATCTGAGCACCAACGCCCAACCAGTAATCAACTCTTTCATTGTCAACTTTGAGCTCTTTTGTCATTGGATTATAATATCCGATAAGCTCAATCCAACCACCATCTCTACGTTTACGGCTGTCTGTTACCGCGATACGGTAAAATGGTCTTTTCTTTCTTCCCATACGAGTAAGTCTAATTACTGTCATTTTGTTTCCTGTTGTTTTTAATTTACCTGTTACCGGTTACATGTAAACAATATTTTATAAAAATATAAGTTATGGGGAAGGTATAAATGCAGAAGAGTCTTTTTTCTCTTAAATAATTTTGCTTCCCTCTTACCATCTCTATAGTTGGATGTACACATGTAACCGGTAAACAGGCTACAAATCTTTTTATCACAGAGGTATTGTTTAAAAAGATTTATTTGAAATGGAATTATATCCACTTTTTTCTTAAATTACAATCTCTATCTTGGCAAGCCACCCATACCGCCTGGTCCGCCTGCCTGACCCATCATTGACTGAAGCTGCTTCATACCGTTTTTGCCGGAAAATTTCTTTGCCATTTTTCCTGCATTTTTAAACTGCTTGATCATTCTATTTATTTCAACTATCTCAAGGCCGCACCCTTTTGCAATTCTTTGCTTTCTTGAGTTATTTAACAAGTCAGGGTTTTCTCGCTCTTTTTTCGTCATCGAAGCAACCATGGCTTTGATATTTTTAAGCTCTCCGGAGTTTTCAAAATCAAAATCCTTAATCGCTTTGGACATATTGCCCATACCGGGAATCATTCCCATGATAGAACTCATGCTTCCCATTTTTTTCATCTGTTCCATCTGTTCTAAAAAGTCATTAAAGTTAAATTTTCCTTTTTGAATCTTTTTTGTCAGTTTTTTCGCCTGCTTTTCATCAATAACATTCGTTACTTTTTCCGCAAGTCCTTCGACATCACCAAAGCCCATCAGACGGTTGACAATACGCTCCGGCAAAAAGACTTCCAAATCTTCCATTTTTTCACCCAGACCGATAAAACGAAGCGGTACCTGCACCTGAGAAGAGAGTCCCAAAGCAACACCGCCCTTTGCATCTCCGTCATATTTGGAAAGAATTACGCCGTCAATTCCAATTTTTTCTTTAAAACTTGTTGCTGTGCGTACGGCATCCTGTCCTGTCAAAGAGTCGGCCACATAAAAGATTTCATCAGGATTTGCCGCTTTTTTTACATTTTCAAGCTCACCCATAAGTTCTTCATCAATAGCCAGACGACCGGCCGTATCTATAAGCACAACATCAAAAATTTTGGAATCGGCATAGTTGAGAGCAGCTTTCACTACTTCCACAGGATTTTTAGTCGACTCATCATCATAGAGTTCAACTTCAATCTGTGCGGTAATCTGGCGCAATTGTTCTACCGCTGCAAGACGTTGCAAATCAGCTGCGACAACAAGGACTTTTTTACCTTTGTTTTTAAGATAGTTTGCAAGCTTACCTGTTGTTGTTGTTTTACCAGACCCCTGCAGTCCTGTCATCAAAATCACAGTCGGAGGGTTAGGAGCAAAGACAAATCCTCTGTTACCGCCTACATCTAAAAGTTCGTTGAGAGTTTCACGTAAGGCTTCAAGAAACTGGTCTTTGCCTATCCCTTTTTCTTTTGTACGCAGTTGTACTTTTTGAATCAGTTCTTTGACGACCTTATGGTTGACATCCGCTTTTAAAAGATTTTTTTTCAGTTCATTGAGTGCTTTACTGAGTGCCTTGTCATCATCGTGAAAACGAATCTTTTTTATTGCATTTGTAAACGAATCTGTTAAAGTACCGAACATGAAAACACCTCTTTTATTCTATATAAATTTTTTCGAAATTGTAACTAAGTTTTTCTTAATTATTCAAATGTAACAAAGCTTTTAGGCTCTTTTGCCACAAACTCCATTCCAAGAAGTCTGACTTTATGGGCATGGAGCATCACGCGTTTTGCACGACGCCCGCCATACTGCTCGTCACCGACTATAGGATGGTCGATATAACGTGCATGGACTCTGATCTGATGTGTACGCCCATTGTGAATAATACATTTGACTTTTGTTTTTTTTGCACTGACAATATCAGGAAAAAACTCCGTTCTCGCCGGTTTTCCTTTTGGAGAAACATTTGAGTAGGCTTTGTTGTTTTTTTTCTGTGTTGTAATTGCTTTGTCTACTTCAATCGGCTCGGTCATTATTCCCTCAACCCAGGCGATATACTCTTTGTAGACTTTGTCGTCACGAAACTCTTTGATAGCACGCTGACGAAATTCCTCATTTTTTACAAGCATCAAAACACCGCTTGTTTCGCGATCAAGCCTGTGTAACAGTACCGCCGGTTTAAATTGACGCTCTATCTCGTCTGAGTTTACATGTGCCGGTTTGTCGACTACCACAATGTCATCATTTTCAAAAATAGGCTTGACACGTTCTACTTTTTGTACTCTGAATATCGTTCGCTCATCAATTTCACCACGGGCAATCATCACTTTTTTGTTGCCGACATACACAAGTCCTCTGTCTATCATAGACTTTGCATTGGAATTGGAAATTCCCTCTTGCTGTGCCAATAATTTATACGCTTTTTCTGTTGCCATTTTACCAGCTCCTTTTAATTTTTTAATATTTTTTGAACCACGGGTTCCAGGTTTATCTGCTCTTCTACCATTGAAGGCGGCAGCTCCTTTGTCATCTCAAGTGCATCAGCTATTTCATCCGGCTCAACATACTGCACGTGATGGACATATTTAAACAGCTCTTTTTGGTGAAAAAAATGCTTCCCTGTAATTATTTTACATCCGAAATAAGCCGGTTCGAGCGGATTGTGCCCACCGACATCATTTTTAAAGGCACCCCCCAATATGGCTATGTCACCGATGGCATAGATATTGTTGAGTTCACCCATCATATCGACTAAAATCAAATCAGCTGCAAAATTCTTTCCTTCTGAAAAACGGGAAACGGTGGCATTGTTTTGCCTGCCGTATCGTTTTATCAAGGTATATACCTCTGCAAAACGTTCCGGATGACGGGGAACAATTATAAGTTTTGCCTCTTTGTTTTTTTCATAAGCAAAAAATGCCTCTAAAATGCTTTGTTCCTCACCCGGATGGGTGCTTCCTGCTACAATGACTTCCGCATCGGGCTTTTCATATTCTTTTGTTTTTTTGATTTCACCTGCCAGTTTTATATTGCCAATCACTTCAATGTGCTTTGCACCTAAGGCTAAAAATCTGTTTTTGTCACTTTCGCTTTGAGCATAGACCATATCTACATTCTCTAAAAGTTTTTTATAAAACCAGGCAAACTTCATATATTTTTTGACACTTTTATCTGAAATTCTGGCATTGAGCAAAATAACTTCTGCACCGCGTGAACGCGCTATACTAAAGAGCAGATACCAAAATTCTGCCTCAAGTACGATAAGCTTTTTCTGCGGTTTTACCCAAAACGGCAGATACATTTCATACGGAAGATAGCGTACCTCTGCATTATATTTTTTTGCTTCATTATGTCCGGTTTGTGTAATCGTTGTAACAAGTATCTTTTTATTTGCCAATAGTTCCAGAAGCGGTTTAAGGGCTCTGGCTTCACCTAAAGAGCAGACATGGAACCAAATTGCATTTGTAGTGCAAAACGGAGGGTTCTTAAAAAGAAAAAAACGTGCAGGAATTGATTCTTTGTATTTTTTTTTAAAAGAAAGTAATATCAAAAGAGGCAATGCTATGATAAACAGCATTACACTCAGTACATAATAGAAAAGAAAAAACGGCTTCAAGCCTACTCTTCATTGACTTTCACATAAAGGATGCGTCCGCAGTGGGGACATGTAGTGATATCTTCACCTTTTATGACATCAGCATAAACCTTGTCGCCTATTATCATATGGCATCCCATACATGCCTGTTCTTCAACAGGAACCACTGTTGTATTTTTTGCCCAACGACGGATTTTTTGATAAAAAGCAAGCCCTTTTTGATTGATATCTGACAAAAGAGTCTCTTTTCTTTTGAAAACCTCTTGTCTCTCTTTGTGTATTTTTTCAAGTTTTGTATCTACATCAGCTTTTACACTTTCCAGATTTGCATTTAACTCTTCCAAGGCACTTTTTGCAGCCTCAATTTGCTCTTTTTTTGCTTCAATGATTTTTTCAAGTCTTTGAATTTCTTCATTGGCAAATGTGACCTGCTCTTTTGCTATCTCTTCCTCAAGCTGCAGTGATTTCATCTCACGTTCTGTTTTTACTTCAGAGCTTTTTTTTACATTTTCTTCAAGTTTTTGTGAAAGTTCAGAGAGGTGAAGTTCATTTTTTGCTTTTTTAACTTCTTCTTCTTTGATTTCATTCGTTAAATTTTCAATATCTGACTCTATGCTCTTTGTTTTTGCAAGAGCCGCTTCATAATTTGCATTTGCTTCTTCAATCTGAGGTTCAAATGCGTCTATCTCTTTATCTATGATTGAGAGATCGATTAATTGTTTTAAGTGCTTGTTCATTGGGATCCTTTAGGGGTTTACTTCTACCATTACCTGTATTATTAGACCTAAATATATGTAAATGGGTTTTCTGATGATGCAATTATAACTTCTAAACCTAAAATTTTCAAATGCTTTTGCATAATTTGTGCAAAAAAGTACTCACTTTCATAATGTCCGATGTCAATTAAAGACAATTTTATGCTTTTTGCTTCCATCGCGTCATGATATTTTACATCACCCGTCAAAAAACAATCAGCATCCAGACTCTTCATCAAAGAACATCCCGATCCTGTTGTCAGAGCCACCTTTTTCACTCTTTGCGCACACTTCACTGTTCTTGCACATTTAAGGCCAAAAGCTTTGGAAACCTTTTGAGCAAAAACATCAAAATCTTCATCTACTTCCAAATATGCGACAAAACCGTCTTTTTTACAAATTTCGTATCCGAGTATCTCTTTTGCAACATACTCGTTTAAGTGTGTCTGGTCAAAATTTGTATGCATCGCGATATTAGAAATATTTTTTTTAATCATTTTTTGAATCAGATTTGCAGGATATTTAGAAAACTCCAGCTGTTTGAGCCCACCAAAAATAATCGGATGGTGCGTAATAAGAAGTGTATTTTCATCCAAAGTATCAATCAGTTTTTCATCCACATCGATACTCAAAGCAATTTTTGAAATATCATCTTTAAAATCACCTATCAAAAGACCGGAATTATCCCATGACTCTTGAATTTCAAAAGGAGAGAGTTCGTTGAGATATTTGTATATTTCCAATATTTTCACAGTGATTCTCCCTTCTCGATTTTTTTCAATTCCTCTTTTGCTTCTTTAAATTCAGGGTCAAGCTGTATCGCTTTTTCATACATTCCCTTAGCTTCATCAAAATGCTTCATATCTACAAGCAGGTTCCCATAATTATAATAGGTAATAGGGTTTGTGGCATCAATTTCAAGCGACTTGTTGAGATGATTTCTTGCACTCGCATATTCACCCGCTTTTCTATACAGTGAAGCCATTGCCTGATGGATGTAGGTATTGTTCGGATCCAGTTCCAACGCTTCTTTATAATACTCCATAGCCTCATCATCCCTGTTTTGCTGTGCCAGTGTATAACCCATTTTAAAGAGTGTCTCAGGGTTCTTTGGCTCTTTAATATTTG
Source organism: Sulfurimonas sp. SWIR-19 (assembly GCF_020410885.1). Taxonomy (GTDB): domain Bacteria; phylum Campylobacterota; class Campylobacteria; order Campylobacterales; family Sulfurimonadaceae; genus Sulfurimonas; species Sulfurimonas sediminis. The sequence continues at coordinate 1,927,549 of NZ_CP084578.1, forward strand.
CCTCGCTGTAAATGGCAAGCGCTTTTTGCAAGTCTCCCTTTTGCATCTCTTCATCGGCTTTTTCCACCAAAGAAGAAGCATCAAATGGAGAAAACGCTTCGGCACTTCGCTTATCATCAGCACCTGTGTGCTGTTTGTCTTGAGGATCTTTAAGTGTTTGTATATGTTCGTAAATTTTGTATGCAAAAAAAGCAGATGCTCCAAGCATAAGTAACTGAAAAAGTGTCATAATTGTTTTCCTATTTATTTAAAATTAAATTATTGTTGAGTAATGCTATAAGTTGTAACGGATCAACTTGTACACCGTCAATTCTAGCTGAAAAATGCAAATGAGGACCTGTAACCCTGCCGCTTTTTCCCGATAAGCCCAAAAGTTCTCCTTTTTGGACAAGCTGACCTGTTTTGACATTGAATTTACTCATGTGAAAATAACAGGTATAAATGCCCTCACCGTGGTCAATAATAACAGTGCCTCCCGAATAAAATCTTTTTTTGACCAAAACGACTTTTCCGTCATTAGCCGCTCTAATCGGTGTGCCTGTTTTCGCCCGAAAATCCGTCCCGCTGTGATACCCTTTCAAAGCACCGTTATAAATTCTTGCCGTACCAAAAGCACTTGTTATCTCACTTTGCACAGGCAAAATAAATTTTGAATGCATATAGCTCTTCCATGTAACGGTGTTATAAATTTTCATCGCTTCATTATACTCTTTTGCAATTCTTTTTTTAACTGTTGGCAGTTGCGGGTTTACTTTGGCAGCGCTTACATGTAAGGTCTCTTTTTTATATTTTGCATCTTTTACATGTAAAAGAATATTTTTATGCTTTGTTGTGCCATTTTGCGTATAGACAATCTGTACAGTTTTCTGACTTGGTCGCTCATAATAAGAGATTGGAATCAAAGCATAGTATCTGTTACGGTCAAAAGGATTGGTAAAAATTGTAATTTTTTGCTTTTCGTATTTTACAAATTTATAGACAATGCCCTTTTCCTTTGTAAACGTCAACAAGGCTGTTTTTCCATTGCCTACCTCATCATTGACTATCTTTACATGTAAAGCAAAAAGAGAGGAGACAAAGAGGCATAAAAAGAGCAAAAATTTCATCAATAATCCTTCATAGCCCTTTGAATATCTCTTTTTTGGTCTTTCTCTTTTAAATCATTTCTTTTGTCATGCAGCAGTTTTCCTTTTGCTATGGCAATTTGCAGCTTTGCAATGTTTCTTTTGTTAAAATAGAGCTGTAAAGGCACGATGGTATACCCGTCACGTGCTACGGCCTTTTGCATCTTTGCCAGCTCTTTTTTGTGTAAAAGCAGCTTTCTTGCTCCGCGCTCTTCATGCCCGTAATAATGGTGCGTCGTCTCGAGTCTGCCGATATGCGCATTAAACAAAAAAGCTTCTCCGTTGACAAAACGGATAAAACTGTCTTTGAGATTCACGCGATGCGCACGTATGCCTTTGACTTCGCTCCCCGTAAGCACAAGTCCTGCTTCAAATTTCTCTTCTATAAAATAGTCATGATACGCTTTTTTGTTTTTTGCTATTGTTTCACCCATTGTATTTCTCTTCTTTTAATTTAAAAAAACTGCTTCCGCTTCCGCTGAAATAGTATCCGTCCTGATAATATTGTGCCAACTCTGCATACGCCTGCAAGGCAGGAGCAAACAGATCATTTGCTTCTTTGGCATGCATTGCATTGAAAATTTCAAAGGAGGACTTTTTTTTCAATGCCTCGGCTTGAAATCCGTCTATCGGTGCATAGAAGTCTCTTCTGTAGGTCTGATAGACTTTTGGTGTACTGATTTTTACCGCAGGGGTATAAATATCAAAAGTAAGCGGCTCCTCATCAAAGGCTTCTACCACTTCACCTATGCCACTGACATTGGCACTGTTGTATCCATAAATAAAAAACGGTACATCCGCCCCTACATGTAAACCTATCTGGGCCAGTTCATTCAGACTCAGACCCAAATGCAAAACTTCATTGCACATTTTCAAATAGGTCGCCGCGTCACTGCTGCCTCCGCCAAGACCGGCATATGCAGGAATGTGTTTTTCAACACTCACGGCATACGTTCTCATAAGCTCTTCAAGTGCCTGATTTTTTGTAGCCTCCTTCAATGCCTTATACGCTTTATAAATACTGTTTTGTCTTGTGGTACAATCAAAATCGCCAAGTATTTTAAACTCATTCGCTTTTGCCTGAACATTTTTTTTCGAAACAAACGAGAGAACATCATACAAGTCATCAACTCGCATGAATCGTGATACGATTTCATGGTACTCTTCTCTTTTTCCTGTAATTTTTAAAAAAACATTTACTTTGGCATACGCCCTGTATTTTTTCATCTGCTTTTTATTTTCCCAGTATTTTATTCAAAGAGACAATGTCATCTTCATTCACGGTTTTCACAGAAGCCGCCTGGTTACTTGCCTTGACCTCTTCTATAAGCTCATTTCTTATAATGGCAACCTCTTTTGGGGCATCAATGCCAAGTTTTACAACACCGTTTTCTACGGAAATAATCTTGACAACAATATTGTCACCGATTATTATAGATTCATCTGCTTTTCTTGCAAGTACTAACATTCTATCCTGCCTAATTCATATTTTACTTTGCCGTTTTGGACTGTAATTATGGAAATGCTTTCTCCGTTATCCAGCCAATAGCTGCCCTCATCCTGCAGTTGTAAATCTTTTAAAGCAAGAACTCTTCCATACCGCACATTCTCAGGCGCTCCCAGGTAATAATTCTGTGCAATATTTAAAGATTCTTTGATATTCAGGGGCTTTTCATCCTCATAAACAAACTGTCCTTCATTCAGTCGTTCAAGCATACTTAAACTTCCATGGGCAATACCGAGTCTGTGCGCGATCATCTCTCCCAAAGAGCGTATATAAGTTCCCTCACTTACACTCGCTTCAAAGGTTACAAATGGATGGCAGTAGTGAATCAGTTTCATTTCATAAACAGTGGAGTTGATGGTATTGAGAACAACCTCTTTTCCCGCACGTGCCAAATCATACGCACGCTGTCCGTTTATCCGTTTTGCACTGAAAATCGGCGGTTTATACTCTAATTCTCCCTCTAAAGACGAAAGCACCGCTTCAATCTCCTTTACCTGTAAAGGTTCAGGAAGCACAACGTCTTCTATCATCTCTGTATCAAGGGTATCACTCTTTGCACCGAGCCACAAAGTCGCTTTGTATCTTTTAGGTGTTTTGTTCAAAAATCTAAAAAGTTTCGTATGTGAGCCAAAACCCACCAAAAGCACGCCTTTGGCAAAAGGATCCAGTGTTCCGGCAAAACCTGCTTTTTTGTTGTTATACTTCTTTTTCAGACTGTAAAGATATTTGTTTGAACCTACTCCCGAAGGTTTGTATGCAACAAAAAGACGATTCATAATTTCTCTACAAATGATGCAAGAATATCGCGTTTTGTTCCTGCAAAATTAATCTTGAGTTTAAACTCTCTTCCCGACTTACTCACACCGATAATGCGCCCTGTTCCGAAGATTTTATGCCGTACCAGATCACCTTTTTTAAATGCTGTGTTTTTTTCACACTTTAAAGAACCTTTGCAAAGTCCGGCTTCATTGAAAAAACGGCTTTTTTCCAAATCACTTCTGCGTCCTTTGTAAAATCTGCTTCCGGCATGGCAAAGCGTCAAGGTCTCTTTCGCACGGGTGAACGCAACATATCCCAGTCGTCTCTCTTCTTCCAAATCACTTCCGTCTCCTGTCAGTGGCAAAAAGCCCTCTTCCATTCCTATAACAAAAACATGTTCAAACTCCAAACCTTTGGAGGCATGTATACTCATCATATAGATACTCTCCCCCTCCACCTGGTCCTGTTCACTTTGCAGCGTCAGTTCATTTAAAAACTCATCCAAAGAACTCTGTGGTGATTTTTTTACAAAATCTCTAAAAAGACCGTAAAACTCATCTATATTGAGAATTCTTTCCTGTCCGTCTTGCATGTTTTTATAAATATCTTTCAAAGAAAAAGTTTCTTCCAGTGCATCTATAAACTCATAGGTAGACGCCTGTGCAATACCGGCAACCTCTTGAATATTTTCAGCAAACTCTTTGAGCGTTGCAGCATTTTTCTTTCTGACCAAGCCTTCAAGTTCTTCCATAGGTACCTGAGCGATATATTCATAAATAGAAGTTCCCTTTTTCTGAGCTGCAAGTTCAATTTTATCCAAACTTGCTTTACCCAGTCCGCGTTTTGGCTTGTTGACTATACGTTTCAAAGAGAAGTCATCATGATGATTTGTAATCACCCTGATATAAGAAATAAGGTCTTTTATCTCTGCCCGGTCATAAAATCGCAAACCACCCACAAGTTTATAGTTAATCCCGTAACGGTTCAAACCTTCCTCTACAGAACGTGACAAAACATTGACACGGTACAAAATAGCTATTTCTCTGGCACGTACCCCGCTCTCAAGCAGTTTTTCTATCTTTGCGGCAACTTTTCTTGCCTCTTCGTTTTCATCATTTGAATTGAGTGTTGTCACATCATCCCCGTTGCCACGCGTTGCTATGAGCTTTTTTCCCAAACGGGACCGGTTGTGCTCGATAAGAGCATTGGCAACTTTTAAAATCGGCGCACGTGAACGGTAGTTCTCTTCGAGTTTAAAGACATGTGTGCCTGAAAAATCCTGGTCAAACTCCATAATATTGCGAATATGCGCACCACGCCAGCCGTATATACTCTGATCGTCATCACCGACTACACACAGATTGTTATGTACTGTACAAAGTTTTTGCAAGAGCTTAAACTGCAGTTCGTTTGTATCCTGATACTCGTCAATCATAATGTACTGATATTTCTGCGAGGTAGCCTTTGCCAACTCAGGATTTTCATCCAAAAGTTTATAGGTAAGCGCGATGAGATCATCAAAATCAACAAGATTGTTTTCGAGTAAATATTTTTCATACTCTGCAAAAACTTCGGCAATCTGCTTGTAACTGAACAGTTCAGTCTGCTTGTAGGCATCATCAGGAGTCATTAAAGAGTTTTTGTATCTGGAAATTTCACTCGCTATCAGCGGTGTTGGCAGCTCGGAATTTATTTTTTTAATGATTCTCTTTTTATCATCTGTATCTATCACAACAAAATTATTGGCTCTCTTGAGAAGATGTATATTGAATTTTAAAAAAAGAAGTCCAAACTTGTGAAAGGTACAAAGAAGAGGAGGATAGGCGACATTTTCTATCATAGAGAGAGAACGCTCCTTCATCTCTTTTGCAGCTTTGTTTGTAAACGTCAGGGTAAGCGTATTTGAAGCGGGAATCCCCACAACCTCAATAAGATACGCCAGGCGTGAAATAATTGTTGTCGTCTTTCCGCTCCCCGCTCCTGCAAGAATCAGGACAGGTCCTTCTGTTTGCTTTACTGCTGCTGCTTGAGACTCATTTAAATGATTAAAAATTTTTTCCATATATGTTCACTACTAAGTTGTATTTCTACTTATTATAGCTAAAATGTCATAAATTATTACAAAACTATTGCAATAATTATAATTATGAGTTATAATTTTACTATTATTGATACTTATAGGAATTATTATGTTAAAAGATTTTGCGAAATTACACACGTTTTTGATGGTTATAAAAGAGAAAAGCTTCTCTAAAGCATCAGCAAAACTTGGGATTTCCCAGCCCGCTGTCACGCAGCAAATCAAGTTCATTGAAGATTATCTTGATACGAAAATAGTTGATAGAAAGAAAAATGGAATTATCCTCACAAAAGAGGGTGAAGATCTATACAGAATCGCTTTAAGACTTGAAAAAGCTATACACAGCAGTGAAAAAGAGTTGTTGAAAATCATCAACAAAGAGTTCACTTTTGTCATGGGTTCTTCTTTTGCAATCGGTAATTATGTGCTTCCGAATTATCTCAGTGAAATAAAAAAACGCATCAACAATGAAGTTTTTATGAATGTGGATCTCTCTTCAAACATTATTGACCAGCTTGAAGATAAAAAGATAGATGTTGCCCTCATCGAATCTCCTGTTTTCAGAGATGGTGTCATTTACAGAGAATGGGTGGAAGATGAATTAGTCGTTTTTTCAAACCAGCCGATGAAAAAACATCTCAGTGCAGATGATTTACTCGATTTTGACTGGATTTGTCGTAATGAAGATTCCCACACAAGAAGACTGACATCAGAAGTTTTTGAAGAAATGGGAGTGCAGTGTAATAATTTCAATGTTATCGGTGTTCTTGCCAGTCCGACTTCCATCAAGGAGTCTATTTTACATGCAGATAAAAACGCGGAACGACCGCTTGTCTCCATTATGTCCCGTCATGTCATCAAGTCAGAAATTGAAAACGGTACACTTTATGAAGCCAGACTGAAAAATCATAAAATTACAAGAAGTTTTTACATAGCCTATATGAAAGACAGAAAACACGACGCTTTTGTCGACAATGTAGTCAATTACCTACTCTCGCTTAACAGAGTGTAGGTAACTTTTTATTATTTTATAAATTTGGAGTTTTCCGGATTTGAAAGAAAAGACGCCATAGAGTTTTTCACTCCGCTTTCGTCTATATCAGCCTCTTTTTTCTTTGTTTCTTCTTTGTATGCAGATATATTAATCAAAACCGGAGTTTCATCGATAATAATCTGTAAAATACTCAGCAGGGGCACATGGACAACACTGCCAAAATTTTCACTGCCGAAACCTGCCTCAAAAATTAAAATATCATCCTCTATTCTGGCAGTCTCAAATGTATATCCTGCCAAAAAGAAAAGTGTCAACGGACGAAATTCAGTGTTGATACTTTCCGGTAATGCCGGTGCAAAACTTACATCTTCAATTTTACATAAAATACCGAAATTCTGCTCTTTTTCAAACAGCAGAACAATCAGCTCCTGAATATTTTTTTTCATTAATTGCGCGAAATCTCTGTCTTGTATTATATTTTCTAACAAATTATATCCCTTATATTTTCATTTGGTATTATATCAAAATCTATCATAGCATTCATCAGTGCAAGCTGTTTAAAACGCTTTAGATCATCTACAGATATATCATCTTCTCTGATTTTACCGCTCTCGAGCAACCTTTCTCTGGTCGTTCCCTCAAGCAAAGGGCTTTTTGGTGTTATCCATTCATCTTTATATTTAAAAGCGATATTGGCAATGGATGTATCTGTAATAAGAGAATTTTTCACAATAAGTATGTCATCACAAAAAGATTTTTTTTGCAACAGCCTCTCTATTTTGCTTCTGTCATAATATTTTTTGCAATACTCTATCTCATTATCATAAACAAGTTTCAGGGTTTGAATACTCTTTTTTTCATACTGATGGTATGTGACTTTGTATTTTTCGCCATCATAAACAACCCTGCACCGGAAAAAGCCTGATGCGGGAGGATGCAAAATATCTTCCAAAATAATATCGGAATGCCCAACTGTTTTCTCAAGCCGTTTTTGATGGTATGCAAGATGAAACAGTTTTGCATCAACTGCTTTTATTGTTTCTAAATATTGAATTTTATTCACTGAAAAGTTCTGTACTTAAGTACCTTTCTCCCGTGTCGCATAAAACGGTCACAATCGTTTTGCCTTTGAATTCGTCCCGTGAAGCCACCTGCATGGCAGCATATACATTTGCCCCTGAAGATATACCTACAAGCAATCCCTCTTTTTTTGCCAGCATTCTGGCTGTTGCTATGGCATCTTCATTACTCACTTTTATCACTTCACTGTAACAGGAGGTATCTAAAATTGCAGGAACAAAACCTGCGCCTATTCCCTGAATTTTATGTGGAGCCGGGCTCTCTCCTGAGAGGATTGCCGAGGCTTCAGGCTCTACTGCAAAAACAGCAATATCTGCAATATGTTCTTTTAGGACCTTCGAAGTTCCGGTAAGTGTTCCCCCCGTCCCTACAGCTGCCACAAAAGCATCCAGCTTTTCCTCTGTATCACGGAGGATTTCCTGTGCCGTTGTGATTTCATGTATCTCCGGATTTGCCGGATTTTCAAACTGTTGTAAAATTATAGAATCCGGTCTGTTTTGCTGAATTTCCACTGCTTTTTGAATGGCTCCGTTCATCCCTTTTGCAGCGGGAGTCAGCACCAGTTCAGCACCTAAAGCCTTGAGCAGGTTTCTTCTCTCTACGCTCATAGACTCAGGCATTGTTAAAATAAGTTTCAAATTTTGAGCTGCACAGTTTGCTGCCAGTGCAATTCCTGTATTTCCGCTTGTAGGTTCAATAATCGTAGTATTTGCCTGAATACGTCCTGATTCTATACCTCGACGGATCATATTGAACCCTATTCTGTCTTTGACCGAACTTGTCGGATTCATAAACTCACATTTTCCCAATATCGTAGCACCTGTCAGCTTTGATGCCTCATTCAGTCTTACCAATGGCGTGTTGCCTACTAATTCGGTTATATTTTTTGCAATTTTCATTATTTTTCCTCTTGAAGTAATTTTACACTAAAAAGATTATTTACACAAACTTCTATCATTTTATAGACTTCCAAAAATCCGTCAAATCCGTCAAAAAAATAGGGATCGGGAACATCCTGACAATTAAATGCAAAACATCCCAGTTTTTCTATATTTTTGGCACCCAGTTTCTTTACATGCAGCCTGTTCTTTTCATCAAGTACAACTATCAATTCATATAAATCAATATCTTCTTTTGTAAACTGTCTCGCCCTCAGATGACTTATATCTATGCCGTGCATTTGTGCCACCTTGATTGAACCCTCACACGGGGGTTCGCCGATATGCCAGTCTCCTGTCCCTGCAGAGTCTATTTTTATATCTATTTTATGTTCTTGTGCTATTTTTTTAGCAATCCCCTCTGCCAACGGAGAACGGCAGATATTGCCAAGACAAACAAATATAACTGATTTCATATATTTCCTATTCTTTGAGTATAATAAGTATCTATATTATACTAAAAAATAGAGGCAATCATGGCAATCTACAGTAGCGACGGCAAAAAATTACTTAATGTTGAGTTTGATGTAACGCCACAGGTTGGTGATATAGTTGACAGTATGCGTGTTTTATCTGTCAATCAAAAAGAGAGTGAAGAATATGCTGTATTCTTACTTGAACCAAATACAAGAGTCACCTGTTATATTTTTGATGAAATCTTCATTATCGGCAAAGAAAGCGGATTTGAAAGTTTAAATGATGCCGTTTTTGCCTGGAAAAATGACGAAATCTAAAGTCATCGCATATATTTTTGCAAAAACATATTTAACTGATTTGCAAAAAGTTCGGCATCTTTTGAACCAAAAGGCTTCGGGCCTTGCGTTATCTCTCCCATTTCTCTGATACTCTCCATGAGATTCCGCATTGCAAGATACTGTTTGATGTTGTCTTTGCTGTAAAGTTCGCCTCTGTGATCTATTGCATGGGCATTTTTATCTATAACTCTGTCTGCCAAAGGAATATCTGCAGTAATCACCAAATCCCCAGAATGCACTCTTTGTACAATTTTATTGTCAGCCTCATCTGCACCTGGATCTACAATGATGTACTCTATATTTTTTGATTTTCCGATATTGATTTTTTTATTTGCAAACACATAGGTTTTTATGCCGTACTTTTCTATTTGACGCAAAATTATCGGTTTTAAAAGATTGGGAAAGGCATCGCCGTCTATATATATTTTCAGCAATCTATTATCTCTTTTTAAACATTAAGTATCTATCCATAAATCAAAACGGGTTCTACACAAGAACCTGTTTTAACACCTCTTCTACCCGTTTAACCGGTACAATCTCAAGTGCTTCCCTTACTTCTTTTGGAATATCTTCCAAATCTCTTTCATAATTTTTTGCAGGAATCAAAGCCTTAGTCATATCGGCTTTATATGCAGCGATAAGCTTCTCTTTTAATCCGCCGATAGGCAAAACATCTCCTGTCAAAGAAACCTCTCCTGTCATCGCAACATCTGAACGTACTTTATATGAACCAAGAATGGAAGAGATGACTGTTACCATAGCTATACCCGCACTTGGTCCGTCTTTAGGCGTTGCACCGTCCGGTACATGTACATGTAAATCATACCGCTTGTAAACCTCACTCGGATCCACCTCTATAATCTCTTCTTTTTCTTTGAAAGTAAGCGGAATGTTGTCCTGTGAGATTCTCAGCTTTCGCTTGTCAATGAGTGTTTTTACAACACTCATTGCAATTCTTGCAGACTCTTTCATAACATCACCCAAACTGCCTGTAAGCTGCAGATTGCCTTTGCCTTTGATACGGATACTCTCTATTCGTAAAACATCTCCGCCTACAGCAGTCCATGCCAGTCCGTTGACTACACCGACAACAGGAATTTTGTCTGTTTTTTCAATCTCAAAGACACTTTTATCGAAAAACTGTTTTAAGTTTTTCAGTGTGACTGATACTTTTGGAATATCACTGTGTTTTAACAGTTCCATTGCTGCTTTTCTCGCCATTTCGGCTATACGGCGGCGCAGGTTTCTGACACCTGCTTCACGCGTATAACTGTGTATCAACTCTTTTAGTGCCGGCTTTGAAATGCTGAGTTCTGATTTTTTGAGTCCGTGTTTTTTAATCTCCTGCGGCAACAGATAACGGCGAGCTATCTCAAACTTTTCCTGTGGAGTATAAGAACTCAATGTGATAAATTCCATTCTGTCACGCAAAGGAGCAGGAATACGCCCGACATCATTTGCCGTTGCTATAAAAATTACATTGCTCAGATCCAAATCAAAATTGAGATAATAATCCCGAAACTCGCTATTTTGTTCAGGATCCAAAATCTCTAAAAGAGCTGCTGTCGGATCTCCTCTTTGTGAGCGGGTAATTTTATCAATCTCATCAAGCACTATAACGGGATTCATTTTTTTCGCATCTATAAGCCCCTGTGCTATACGTCCTGGCATAGCCCCAACATAGGTACGGCGGTGCCCGCGTAATTCATTTACATCTTCAAGACCACCCAGTGCTATTCGGATGAGCGGACGCTTGAGTGCAGTTGCTATAGAGTTTGCAAGAGAAGTCTTTCCGACACCCGGAGGGCCCGAAAAACACAATATCGCTCCGGCACTTTTTTTCGCTGAAACACCACGCAGTTCAAGCAGTTCTTTTACTGCAAAGTACTCCACAATTCTCTCTTTTGGTTTTTCTAGCGAAAAGTGGTCTTTGTTGAGCTGTTCTTCCACACTCTCTATGCGAAGCGGTTTCTTTGCCAAAGCACCAAAAGGAAGATCCAAAGCCCAGTCAAGATATGTCTGCGTCATAGAAGCATCCGAAGAATCCGGGTGCATGCGGGCAAAGCGTTCTAGCTGCTTGCTTATCTCTTTGTAAGCATCTTCTCCCATTTTCTTCTTTTTGGCTTCTAATTTTTTTCTGTACTCTTCTATCTCTTCTTCACGGGATGTATCTGTTCCGAGTTCTTTTTGAATCTGTTTCAGCTGCTCTTTTAAAAAGTACTCTTTGTTGACTTTTTCTATATGTGTATGCACTTTTGAACGAATTTCACGCTGAAGCTTGTTTGCCTCTATCTCATCAATCAGCAGATCAATAAGATCCAAAAATCTTTTTTCGGTATCAGTTTCGACAAAAAGCTTATAGGCCTGCTCTTTTTTGAGTTTTACTGTTGAGCATATCAGATCAATGATACGATTGTGATCATGATTTTCTTCTATAGTTCGTAAAAGGTCAGGCGGGAAATAGTTGCTTACAGCAGCCAAAGCTCTCACTTTTTCACGCACGACTTCAAGTATCGCATCAATTTTTAAAGAATCAACCTCTGTTGACTGCATTACATCTACATGAGCTATAAGCGGATCTTCTGCAACTTTATATAAAGACTTTGCACGGGCAAGCCCTTGAAAAAGTACTTTGACCCGTCCATCAGGCAGCGAAACCTTCCGCATGATTGAGCCTACTACACCTGCGTCATACAGCGCGTCATACTCTCTTTCACCTTCATGTCCCGGCTTAGTCGGGCAGACTATCACCAAAGAATTGTTTTCAATGGCCTTTGCTGCCGCCTTAATATTTTTTTCATCACTTAAAAAAAGTGGTGAAATCATAAAAGGATATAAAAAAAGTTCATCTTCTGCTATCACCGGGATGTCAGCAGGAAATTCTCCGTAATTGCTTAATTTCATAAATATAGTTTCCTTAATATTATTTTGTTTTATTATTGTCTGATTTAATTGTATTTCTAGAGACAACACTCTGTGTATCCGGAATCATAAAAGCATACCAGCTGGATGTGCCGTCTCCCTCAAATACTTCTCTGTACCATGGTATTTTTGCACGCTCAACCTCATCCCATTTTATCCATGGTTCTACTCTTAAGGTGCGATAATATGCTGCCGATTCCGGTTTGTCAAGTCTGGTATACAAATCGACAATCTCCTTATTTAAAGAGGCATCAGCAAGGTATAAATTTGTCAGCATTGTATCTACTAAAGAGTAGTACATAGAGTGCGGATAATTTTGCTTGAATGTTTGAGCATTTTTTATGGCCTCAAGTATAAGTCCTTGATCCCGTCTTGGATTTGGAAGGGCCAAATATTTTGCTTTGATTTTTAAAAATTCCGCGAATTCTCTCTCATTCGCATTTGCATATCTTCTGACATATTCATTTAAAAAGTGTTCAGTAAGCAGATACTCTTCATTGTGCATATGCGCAATTGCAAGAATCATGGTTGCCTCAGGCAAAAGAGGCGACCCGATATGCTCCCCCTGCAAAGAGGAATAGTAGTCATCCGCTTTGTCAATATTTCCGGATGAAATAGACTCCACAATTTTGCCATACCAGTAAACAGCCGGCTTGTTGTATTCGTCCACTTCTTTTGAACACGAAGTAAATAAAATGATAAAAGAGAGTGCAAATACAAAAGAGAATTTTGATTTCATATGAAAATGTCCTAATTAATTTAAATTGATTGTTATTTTATCCAAAAGTTATATAATAGGGATTAAATAGGAAATATTTTGTTATAATTAAACTTAGACAAGAGACTATTTAAAGCAATCCTATAAAGAATAACTTAAACGGAGCGAAAAAATAAAAAAGACAATAGTCCCGTAACAATAAACTTTCAAAGAACATTTTTAAGAGCCTTTTGGCTCTTAAGAGCGTTTGATTTTTGAAGCACTTTTTACAAGTCATTATCTAGAATTTGACTCAAGTGTTTCAATGATCAAACAACTAAAAAACTGTTTGGTTGACAATGATAAAGTGCTAGGTGCCCCTTGAGGGTATAGACTGTTATATAATTGTCTATATAGTGTTTATCAAGTTCTATAACAACTTATTGTTAAATAGTTGAATGAAACTCAAGATGCTGATGCCTGAAATACCCTTTGAGGATTATAGGCAACATTGTTTTTATAAATAGCTAAAATGATATGAGCAAGTTTCCTTGCAACAATGACTACAGCCTCTTTTTTGGCTCTGCCTTGAGAGACCTTGTCTCTAAAGAGCTTATTAAGTTCATTATTATGTCTAATAGCTGCAATGGCAGCTTGATATAACGCTTTTTTAGCTAACTTTGCACCTCTCTTTGCAATAGGACCATAACTAAGCTTATTGCCAGATTGCTCCAGTGTAGGATAGAGGCCCAAATAACCAATAAGATGAGAGTTGTTTTTAAACCTGCTCAAATCCCCACACTCACTAATGAGTGCAAAGATGGTTTTATCACTTACACCAGGAATGGTTCGAAGGTTATCAATAATATCCATGACCTCTTGCTCCTCATCCCTCTCAAGTTGTGGTGCTTGATGAAAAAGCTTTAGCATCTCATTTTCAAGCTCTTTAAGCTCCTCTTGTAGAAGTTTAATAAGTCGAATATGAGACTTTATGACATAAGCTCTCTCATCTACACCATTACCCTGATAGACAGAGTGTTTGGCTAACTCTAAAAGCTTTTGTGCTTTTTGCTCATTAAAGTTATTGCCTTTAATACCTCGAAAGGTTTTAAGTATCCTCTGCGCACTGGCATACTCATAATGCTTTGCAGTTGGATACTTTTCAAGTAGAGCAAGCCCCGTTACATTAAATGGGTCTTTTATTACCTGTTCCATCTCAGGAAATACTACAGCTAAGAGTGTAGATATCTGTCGTTTATGCTTTTTTATCTCCTCAAGGAGATTATTCTTATGTCTATAGAGTGATTTAATACTTTGGTAAGTATCTTCACTCACATAAGCTTTAGAGTATCTACCTGATTTGATAAGAGCTGCTATCATTAAAGCATCAATGTTGTCATTTTTTACTTTTTTCATACTGTCCATCTCTCTAAATCTATTTGTTTGATAAGGATTGAGTAATAGTACATTAAATCCTTTTTCACTCAAATAAAGGTAGAGATTTTCAAAGAAGATTCCTGTTGCTTCCATACCAATGGTAAAGGTTGAAACTTCATCAATAGAGTTCAAAAGTAAAACCAATTCACTAAAGCCATTCTCGTCATTATTAAACTTGAGTGACTTCTTTATTACTTTATCATCTTGATTAACCACACAGGCAACATGAAAACTCTTTGCTATATCTATACCTACATAATAGTGCATTGTGCATCCTTTCATTTGTTTAACTTTTTCTTACAGCCTCGTAACGATAGAGGATTGAGATAAAACCCATCCTGGCATCCTATAGGTAAGTTACACAAGTTAAACGCAGTATGCTTTCTTAGATAGTGGCATAAAACCTCATAAGGAAAAATGACTGTCATTCAACTCTTTAACTGTAAGTTGTTTTAGTATTTGACAAACACAAAAACGACTTTATCAAAAACTAAAAAACAATTATCAAACCACTACTCCCTTGGATGTAATGACTTGATAAATTTATTATACGAGGTTATATGGATGTTGATTGAACAAATAAAAAATATTTTGCAAAAATATGAAGTAATTGAAAATACTCTTCTTTTTGGATCGTATGCGAACAAGCAACAGCATAAAATGAGTGATATCGACATTGCTGTACAGACTACAAAAGAGTTGGATCTTTTTGAGATTGGAGAAATTATTTCCGACCTTGAAATACAACTTAACAATAAAATAGATTTTATCATCCTAAATGAACTTTATAAAAACTCTCCACTTTTAGCGTACAATATATATTTAAACCATATACCTGTATTTATACATAATCATAAAAAATATAATATTTTTAAAGAAAATTCTATGCACTATTATTTTGATTTCAAACATATTATCGATGAACAAAACGAGACATTCAAGCAAAGGATATTAGATGGAAATATTGCCAAAACTCAAACAGCTTGAAGAAAATATAAAAATATTAGAAGAGCTAAAACAAGAAATGCAAGCAGAAGATATTGCTACCAATAAACGCTATGAATCGGAACTGCGATATGGTTTTTTTGAATCCATACAAATATTGATAGATGTTAGCTGTAAAGTGACAAATCATTTTAACTTGGGAAAGCCTGAAAACTATAGAGAATGACTTCAAAAATTTTATATCTGAGATAAGAGAAAATATATTTGAATAAGTGGTGGCCTGTCTCGGAATCGAACCAAGGACACAGTGATTTTCAGTCACTTGCTCTACCGACTGAGCTAACAGGCCATTTGTTTAAAAGAAGTGAAATATTAGCAGACCCTTACTAAATTTGAGCTTATACAGGTAAGACAAACATTAATTCACATCAAAAAGTTATCAAAATCAATCTTTTTTGAAGTTGTTTCAGAACAATTTTGAAAAAAAGTGCTACAATAAAATAAGAATAAGTAAAAACTGATACTGAGCCCACTTTTTGGGTGCACTTTTTTTGCTTTATGAAAGGGTTATTATGAAAACTGTTATTTTCTTTTTACTGTTTTGTTTTTCTTTCGTTACTCACGTAAATGCTACAGTATTGGCTGAGGACACATTTACAAATGGAAGTTTAGATGGATGGGGAGGAGATGGTTACACCTATCAAAATGATGGTTGGATGTATATAAACAGAGATAAAACTGCGAAAAAAACATATACTTTTTCCAATACATACGCAAATCAAACTCTTCAAGTAACCTTTCGTTATTGGGTCCCTAATACATGGGAGTCTTCTGGTGACAGAGTAGAAGTATACCGGTATAACACTAAGATTAAAAACTATTATAATGGTGGTGGTTATAAAACAGAAACCTTTACACTCAATTTAAACAGTAACGCTGAAGCTCAATTAAAATTTAAACCAAATACCAATAAAAACAATGAGTATATGGCAATTGACTATGTAAAAATAGAGTCACAAAACACCTCAATAATAGAAAATGCCAACGATATTTGTTACGGAGGTATAGAGGGAGGGTGTACTTTTTTTATTTTTGCCTGTAATACATCTATCCCTATTAATAATATTTCCAAAAATAATTTATCTGACACCAAGGTGTATCTTGACACTAGTGGTTTTGGTTCTTTTTTGAGTGATTGTTCTGTTGACAATGGTCCTTCCGGTGTTGACTGTCAAAACAAATCTAACTTTCAATTTGGTCCGGCTACTATTTTTGGCAAAACTACAGAGTATACTCTTGGAAACAAGCTTACTACAAATGATGCCAACCATTCCGTGCAGCAAAGTGCACTGTTTGATATGACTACGCTTACAAATATATATGCAACCTATACAAAAAATGGTGTCCTCTACAGAGGAAAACTCCAACAGTGTGGTACAACACAGAGCACAACTGTAGGAGAAAGAGATTTTATATTGCGCCATCAGGAAAATCTTTATGGAGATGTCAAAGTCATCGGAAACAGTGTGCTATGTAAAAAAAACAGTGCAGGAGAATGTGTTGAGAGTGGAAATAACATTTCTAATGCCGAAGTGAATTTACAAAAAACTCCGCAGTCTTCAGCAGTTTTAGATATTCCACAAAATGCTGTTGTCAAGTATGCCCGTGTTTATTGGCAGGGACGAAAAGCTGCCACTTCTACAAACAGTGCCTGGGATGAAAGCTCTAAAACAGCAGCAAGCACTCTTTTTATAAAAAAAGACGGCGGAAGTTTCACAGAAGTAACAGCTGACATATTGGATATTGCTTCAACAAATTCAGGAAATTATGTAAAAATATATCATGCAAGTGCTGATGTATCAAGCATCGTCACGGGGAGCGGAACCTATTCTGTTGACAGTTCCAGCTTTTATACCAATACAGGAGAAACATGGACGACAAGCCCTTATGATGGATTAGGAAATTACGGTGCATGGACTCTTGTTGTCGTGTATGAAGATTCAAATACGCAAACCGCCCGAAGTATCTCGATATTTGATGGTTATAAAATCGTTACATCAAGCAGCGGCAATGTTGATATAAGCACCAGTGGATTTTTAACGCCCAAGGCAAATAATGTTGATGCAAAACTTTATATATTTGCAGCTGAGGGAGATAAATATATCACAGGTGATCATTTAAAGATGGCCGGGCTTACCAACAATACGACCTTAACAGATATTGCACCGACTACAAATAATGCGTTTGACTCCCGTATTGATATTACAACAAACAGAACGCCTTCTTTAACTAACAACAATGGAATTGATATACAAGAATATGATGTTGGAACAAACGGCAAAAATATCATCACAAACGATGAAACCGGTGCCAAATTTCAGTTTACATCAACACAAGATACATATTTTCCATCATTGGTAGTTTTTTCAACACAACTTTATTCACCAAATATCTGTTATGACTATACCTATGGGCAAAATGCTGCTTTTTTAACTGCGCCAAATGTGACAAATCCTTCTATTGATGGGACCTTTAACACAAACACACCTATCAATGTAAAACTTTATTTTCAAAATCAGGAAAATTCAGATATAACCATCAGCAATTTAAAAGTAAATATTGATCCAATTGATATACAAAAAGCAGCATACCACCCGAATTCTGTTTATGTAACACCTCCTGGCGGGACAAAAACATTTGTAAGTGACACAAATATTGATGCTGTTTCTCCGACAGGGAGTTATCTTCAGGGAATACCGGTCGGAAATGGATATTTTGGAAGTTTAGACTATTTTTATACCTACTACAGTCTCGATGCCAATGTATCAAATATATCAGATATGCTTATTAATGCTACATTGGAATATTCACTTACTGTGAATGTCAATGGCTCAATTGTACCTTTAGGCACACAAACAAGTCCAATCCAGTCAATGACAATGTGTCAAAGCAATGTTTCATATGAACCAACACCAGGGATATTTAACGTTATTCAGAATGGTGAAGTTAAAAATCCTAATACACCTGAACCATATTACTTTAATATTCCGACACAGGTTGTAAACAGAGTGGGGAACTTTTCATTAGAAGCAATGGATCCAGCTACTGATTACAATACAACAAAAGCTATTACCTATGCAACAGATGTCAATATTACAATGGTGAACATGGCAGGCTTTCATTATACCAATGCAACGTGTACAGACCCTGACAACAGTATAGTTATAGGATTACCGGTAAGCACACACTTTAACATTGATGATACAATAAAAAGCATCAGTAAAGATGCAATGCGCAGTGCGGCAATCTTTTCTACAGCCTCTCAAAATGCAGCATTTAGGATTATATTTAAAGATGAAAACAACACTACAAAAACAGTCTGTTCAAGAGACAACTTTGCCATTCGCCCGGAAAGCTACTCTTTTAAGTTTACAGACTATAATCACTCAAATCCGTTACAGCAAAGTTTTATTATAGATAATAACGGCAGCACACTGAAAACTGCCCATCTGGCTGCGGGATACAATTACCTGTTAACTATGAATGCAACCGACCACCTTAACAATACACCTGTTCTCGGTTATACCACAAGTAACCTGGATGCCAATATGACATGGCAGGAGAGCACACCACTGGATTGCAATAATGAAAACAACATTACACTTGAACATCCTTTTGTCAATGGTGTTGCAGAAACTAATACAACATGGAATAATGTCGGAAAATACAAGCTGCATATTAGCGATACAAAATGGACAGAAGTTGATTCTTTTTATCTTGATCATCATACAACTCCGTATTTTCAAACAGGAACGGATTGTATACAAAACTCATCTGTAGTCGAAGATGAAAGTTCTGCTTCAAAGAATGGTTGTAACATATCTTCAGTACATCATAATAATGACTACTCCCAAGATTTTCAGGATATGCTTGTATTCTATCACCCTTACAGATTTGATCTCAATGCAACTGCAGGAGGAACAGCTGTCACCCCTACAATCGGATTGCTGTTTACTCCTGTACCAAGTACCACACCGTATATCTATATGGCAGACATTAACAATACACTGGATGAGAATATGTCTTACCACTTAAACGGGAGCATTACAGCATTAGGCGAAAACAATGTTACCCTTACAAACTTTGTTGACAAATGTTATGCAGTACCTTTGGATATAAATATTTCTACAAGTAACAGAGATCTGAATGACTCAAACGGTAATCATGTTCCCTACAGGATACATTTTCATGACATCAATTCGAGCGGCAGTGTAATAAGTGCATTGGATATTAACCTTACAGAAACAAATTCCGCACTGCAGTCCAATGACATACGCATTCAAACTGTTCAAACAGCCACAAAAGGCTATTTTCCTAAAAATTTAAACGGCACAATGCAGACACGCTTAAATATGAACTATGTGAGGAAAAAAGAGACTGCTGTCAACCCGACAACACTCACCTTTATAAAGTATCAGGTCAACTGTACAAATGCAGCCGCTGATTGCACTTTTAATGCTGACCTCGCAAACAACAAGACAACAAAAGGGATCAAGGATTTAAATTCGACAATACCTGTCAGGCACTATTACGGGCGTACAAATGCACCAAGGACAACAATAAACGGCTCTGACGGCAATGTTTCCGTATACTATGAAGTGTTCTGCAATGGAGCTACATGTAACAAATCATTACTTCAAGACGGGAACAGTTCAACATCAACAGATGACCCGCGCTGGTTTGTCAATACCAAACACACAAACGATGCAGGAACGGCAGCTCAAACAGCTACAGTGCAAAAAAACGGGGTAAATGTAAATATTACCAGAGAAGCCAACGGAAATCATCCTGACTATATTGGCGTACACTACAATGGAAGCAGCGGATACCCTTATAAGGCAACAATGGAAAACAATGCCTCAGGCTGGCTCATCTATAACAAATACAATGCCAATGCCACAACCAATGAGTTTCAGGTAGACTTTGTCAATCCCAATGCCAACTGGGCCGGGATATATGAAACAAATGCTACAACCAATAAAAATGCCTCTGATAAAACAAACAGGAGACTCATGTGGTAAAAAAAAGTGCTTTTACGCTCATAGAGCTTATTTTTGCCATTGTAGTGATTGCTATTACTGTCATCTCTTTGCCAATGATGAATCAGTCCATTTCCAAGGGAATAGATGCAAATCTTTTGCAAGAAGCCATTTTTGCAGCAGCAACAGAACTCAATGAAGTTACAACAGCCCAATGGGATGAAGCATCCATAGATGAAAATGCAAGTACAACCGTCAGTCAGGTCATAAACCTCGACGGCTTATGTGAAAACAATCAATCCAGCCAACGCTACCGATTAAAACCCGGACATATTTTAGAACCGCTCCATCGAAAATGCTTAAATGATTTAAATCTAGCAGCACTCCACTCCAACACCAATCCGGATGTTGATGCAGTTGAAGACAAAGCACATGGATACAGAAATATATTTTTAAATTTAACACCAGGGCAGGAAGGGTACAAACAAGATTTCAATTCTTCCCTTGTCATTAGCTACAATCCTGTATTTGCCGGAGCAACAAGAACAAATATGAAAAAAATTACTATTACCGTAAAAGATGAAAAAGATGAAATTATTACCTCTCTTTTTACCTATGTCGCAAATATCGGTGGCATTGACTACTATAAAAGGTCCTATTAATGAAGAATCGTTTTGCTTTTACTATGCTTGAATTAGTATTTGTCATTGTCATCATGGGAATTATAGGAAAATTCGGCGTGGAGTTTCTTGCACAGGCCTACAACAGTTTTATCTTTTCAAAGATAAACCATGAACTCCAGTCAAACAGTGAAGCCGCAGTTGAGCTCATAGCAAAGCGACTCGAAGGTCGTATAAAGGACTCTGTAATTGCAAGATTAGCCGATAAAAGCTTTGATGCCATAGGAGATGTTAATACCTCAAAAACATATACAGTATTAGAGTGGATCGGCAGTGATACAGACGGTTTTCGTGGCCTTTCAGCTACAACTGCAACTCATTTACCAAACTGGAGCAGTATAATAGACCTGGATGCAGGAAACAGCAATGTACTGGTATCTCCGGAGACGAATACCACGAAAACAAATACTTTAATTGCCATACTTTCAGGTGCTACTGCAGGTATAAATGACAGTGCCCTCTTCTTTATCGGTGCAGCCAGTGACGTTCGTACCGGTTATGGTTGGGATACCAATACAACGATAATAAATGCCCAAAGAGGTGCTATGCACCCTGTCCAAAGTGTAACTGGACAACCAACACAGTTTACATCTTCTACAGGTACTGATTTTAGTGGTGTCGATGTTTATGAATACTATAAACTTGCATGGAGTGCCTACGCTGTTGTTATGGAGGACTATAATACAACAACAAAAATGGGCAATTTATATTTATATCATAATTACCAGCCATGGCAGGGCGAACAATATGATGACAACAATGACAGCCTTCACAAATCATTACTTATGCAAAATGTCAGTACCTTCCGATTTACTGCTATAGGTTCTATTATGAAAATTCAGGTATGCACAAAAACAGACTTGGTAGAGGAGTACTCTTTATGCAAAGAAAAAACAGTATTTTAAGGAACACTCGCTCAGGAATGGCAATGATTATGGCGATTGCCGTCATTGTCATTATCGCTACTATTATGGCATTGGCAATAAGTCTTACTTCCCAAACAACAAAACGTACTACAGATACTTACCTGTATGAACAGTCCGTGCTTCTTGCGCACAGTGCAGCGGAGTATGCACTTTTGAGAATCTCGCAAAGCCCTCCCTGCTCTAATTTAGACACAACATTCACTCAAGACGCTTTGTATAACATAACAATAAATTTACGTTATATTTATGATTCTAATGCACCATGTTTGTCAAATGGAGGAACTTTATACACAACTATTACCACACCCGAACAAAACGGATCTGTTCTTATGGATATAACCGTAGATGTAAATGATACAACAGTTGCTACTGAACCTGTCAGATATTTCAAAAGAACTCTGCAAAAATTATAGATTCGTACTTTTTATTAAACTTTTTAATGGTATAATTTTTTTCCAATAGAATAAAAAAGGATTTAATCATGAATATCAGCATGACAGGAAGAAATGTAGAACTTACTGATGCTTTAAAAGAGCATATTTCAGCTTCTATCGAAACACTAAAAAAATTTAATTTAGATATTATTTCGGTAAATGTTGTTGTCTCTACACAGACAAAAAAGGGCAAAGAACACGCTATTGTTGAGTTTGTCATCAATCTTGCACATAAAAATACTATAGTAATCAAGCAAAATGATGAGGATGCCTATGCTGCAATTGATTTAGCAACAAACAGAGCACAGAAGTCACTCCGCCGCCTCCATGACAAAGTAACTGACCATCAAAAAGTCGGTTTAAATGAAGTCAAAGCTGAAGAAGTCAATGTAAAAGCTGCTGCAGAGGCAATGGAAGATGAAATCATTCCGGTAGAACTTGAACTCTACAAGCCTCGTGAAGTCGAAGATGTTTTGGAAGATCTTAAAAACAGTGATAAAACATTTGAAATCTTTTTAGACAATGAAAACAAAACACGTGTTCTTTTTAAAATGGGGAACAAAAAATTCGGACTCTATTAAACCCGGAACCCGTACGTTAGTGCGGGCTTTGTGTCTTTAAAGACTAAGGCTTAGAAACAGCTTTTAAATCTTTTTTTACCATTTTAACTATTTCTTCATCTTGCGCAAAATCTACCCAATTAAACTGGCTTCCGCTTTGAGAAATCCCCTTGAGCAGATCACCACTCTTTCGAAACTTCAAATCCAAATTTGCTATATCAAATCCGCTTTTTGTATGTATAAACTCCTCTAAACGCTCAGACTTTTTTTTGTTTGTATATAAAAAGCAGTAGCCTTTTAAACCGGTACGGCTCACCCGTCCACGAAGCTGATGCAGTGTTGAGAGTCCCAAACGCTCTGCTCCCACTATCACAACAGTACTTAAACGCGGTAGCGATATACCGACTTCCACAACTGTAGTCGCTATCAATATGTCGCCTTTTTCTCTAAAATCAAGCAGTACCTGTTCTTTGTCTTTGTCCTTCCCATGCGTCACATAAACATTGTCAAAATTCCTTTCCCAGTAGCCCCGTGCTTCATCTATACTCTGGTAATCAAACGCTTCACTCTGCTGTACCAGAGGATACACTAACAACACTTGATTGTTTTTCGCAATTTCACTCTTTACATGTAACAGTAAGGATTGAAAGTCACTTTTATGAATCACTTTGGAATATATATCTTTAGTAAAAGGTGTGGTAGTGATAAGGCTCACATCGATATGCGCACTCTCAATCATCGCCTGTGTTCTTGGAATCGGAGTGGCTGAAAACTGAATAAAATGCGGCTTTAATTCCTGTTCTGTTACGAGTTTTTCCAGTATATTGCGCTGTAATGTACCAAATCGGTGCTGTTCATCCACCATGATTAGTGAAGCTTCCGGCAATTCTCTGTATAAAAGTGCATGAGTACCTATAATAAAATCATATTGACTTAAATCACTCTTTTTTGTTTTGTTTGTGACAAGCGTAACTTTTAATTGCGGCAGATATTTTTGGGCTTCTTCAAAGAGCTGATTTGCCAAAATGGTTGTCGGAGCCATAAGCACTGAACGATTTGGCATATTCATATAGGCAGCTGCCAAAATAACCATTGTTTTTCCACTCCCTACATCTCCTACAACCATACGTTTTGCCGCAACGTCTTTTTTCAAATCCAGATAAATATCGTCTATGGCTTTTAACTGTTCATCAGTCAATATAAAAGGGAGCGTTTTACACCATGACTTATACTCTTTTGAGTGTGAAGAGAGTGCCTGAAAATAACGTCTTTTTCCGGCCAGCATCTGCATATAGAAAAAAAGTTCCGTGTATTTTAACGCCTGGAGTGTTTTTTCACTGTACTCTTTATTTTGTAAAAATTCTTCTGTTGGAAAATGAAGTGCTAACAGTTCCTCGGCAATATCTTCACGCAACTTTACATGTAACAGGTTTTCTTTTGTAAGACAACTCTGCACAAGTCGTTGCATAACATCGCTTCTGAGTGCCGTTTTATATTTTGGGGTAATCATTCCCACTTTAGTGACTTTTTTCGGCATACTCATACTACAGTGTCCCTGCTTGCAGTCTATCACACCATAATAATAATCCCGCTCCCCTGCTTTAAACTGATGTAACATATAAGACTTGGGACGAAAAAGCACTCCCTGAACAGTATGTCCGAGATTGTGCGCAAAAAAAGTAATTTGAATAGAATTTGGAGCTTTATAGACAGACTCAACTGTCGCATCTATGAGCTGTGCTTTTTGCGGAAGTAATTTTTCATGAAGTCTGTAATCTTCATAGGTATGAGGCACACGTAAGGCAAGTTCCAAAACAGAATTAATCCCAAGCTTACGAAACTTCGCCTCTTCATCCTTTGATAAATTCATAATTTTCCCATATAATTTATTTTAAAAATTATATATTAATAAATTATAAACTATCAATATTATTACAAAATGTCATATTAAAAGAAACTAATCCATTTGAAATTTATAAATTATACTGCCATATCCGGAAACCAAAGTGTTAAATTTATATGTAATATTATTTTGCGTATTTTCTGCTTCAATATCCATAACCCGCAAACCTAATTCCAAATCTATTGATTTTGCAACATGGAAATTTAATCCTAAATCTCCACCATAATAATTATCTGATATCGTTCTTGAAAAATTATTTCTTGTAAAACCGATATTTACTATTCCTGCATTCAGACCAATAAAACAATTCACAGCCGGAGATACATTTATAAGATACTGCAACTCAACTCCAAAGGTCGTCATATAATCAAAATTTTTGGAATTATAATAACGAGCACCCGCAAATATTCTATAATTTTTATTTTGTGCACCTACTTTAACTCCGGCACTACCAAGTGTATATGTGTCATTGTTGTATGGAATATTCTGTTCATAACTCAGACTGCTGTATCCGCCTTCTATACCAACGAGAGATTGTGTATCATTTGCTATAGCTGCACATGAAACCAAAGATAGTGCCAATACTGTTTTTTTTATTTTTTTTCTCATTTTTTTCCTTTATTGTTAAAATTCATTAAGAAGTATAAGATTTGTTAAACTCACTGTTCCTGCCGAACCTGTAGGTGAAGTAAAGTTAATATCTACATATCCTCTTCCATAGTTTGCACATGAAGTTATTGCACTGTCCATTGAGCTTCCTGTTACTGTCCAGTTTGCATCATCCGCACTCACTGTTACTTTGTATAAAAATCTGGCATTTTTATACGCTTCTATAGTATCCGCAATTGAAACTTCCAGTCTGACTGGTCCACTAAATCCTTTTGAAAAAGCGTAGCTTTCTCCAACCAGTCCCGCGCCTCTAAGCGTAATCTTACGGGCTTCTCCTATTTTTACAGTCGTATTGTTATCATATTGTTTTCCGACAAGATTAGCCCACAGAACAACATCTTTCCCAACAAGGTAATAATCATATTCTACATTTATACGCATACTTCCTGTACTGTCAATGACATAGTTCCCGGCATCTTCCGGATAAACATTCGCAACCCACTCTGTTCCAAATTCGCAAGTGTCCTGTCTGTAGTTATGCCCTACCGCAAAGCCCAAGTTTGAAGTATCATTTCCTTCATAGGTATCTCTTAAATCTAAAGTATTGCTGTTATTTGTGTTAATATCCCACTTTCCTGAAGCGTTATATGTATATCCATCTCCAAAAGTCACCAAATAATCATTTGTCTGATCCACATTGTCAAACACATTTGCAGTTGTTGTAAAATTATTATTGGTACTGCTGAGCGTTCCGTTTACTTCATTAGGCAGATAATACAGGTAATTTCCGGCATTGGACGCTATAGACGGAGAACTTTTCACATACCCGACTATAGCACCCATTGAAACTGCAGGGTTTGTATTGACAAGGTTATTATATCTGTCTGTTACGGTAATAACCCAGTGTTCAATCATCTTGGCATCGTTTTGTTTTGACTGTGAATCGGTTCCTGCATATGAAAAACTGATAGCACTCGGAGGTCCGGATAACACAACTATATTAAAAACTTTTGTTAATGTTTGCTGATTATTATTTGAGTCTGTAAAAACTGCTGTAACCTTTAATGGAAGAATACCAGAAACAGTATTTGTCTGAAGGTTTACAGTAACATTATTGTTATTTTGTATTGTCAAACTGTTACCAAAATTTCCTTTAGTGTCCTCCAGTTGTCCCAATATCGGATTTAACATTTCTATTGTAACCGATGTCACATTACTGTCAGGAATAAGAGTACTTGTGTCATCTGTTATAAAAAATGACATCAGTTTACTGCTCTTTATTCCAATTGTAGCATTTTCATCCGAGAGAGTACTTTGCAGCAAATAGCTGTTAAGCACTGTTTGGTTTACGTCAGGAACAATTTTCACTGTAAATGTTTTTGGTTCCAAAGGGTTAGCCTCATGATAAAATTTAAAAACTATATCTGAAGTATTTTCGTCTAATCTGCTTGGAGCTGTATATACAAAACTGGCTATTCCATTAGACACAGCAACAGTTGGACTGGAAAATTCACCTATATCACGACCAGTTCTTACATCATCCGGATAAAATATTTTTACATTTCCATCTGGATATGGCGTATTGTCTTCAGATATGACTTTCACATCTATATTTACAATTTGGCTGTTAGTAGTTACTGTTACACTATTATTAGTTAAAATTACAGTAGGAACTGCCGGTTTATAATTCACTGTCAAATTTGTTGTAACATTTGTATCTTCTTTATATACAAAAGTAAAATCCAAAGGGTTTATAGCTTTTAACGGGTCTGGTCCGACAAATGTAAAAATCGCTTCACCATTTGTTATAGCTACTTCATTCTCACGGAATGTACCGCCACTTACATTTTGACTAACAATTTCACTTGGGTAACGTACAAAGACAGAACCTGATTGCAACGATTGATTATTTTCATCGAAGGCTAGAACTTTTATCTGTGCAGTTTGAGCATTCGCAATTATATCAATGTTGCTATTTTCTAAGCGGATTTTAACCGATGGTACACCTAGAGCACTATTTACTACTATAGTACTTGAACCACTGTTGGTACCCTGACATCCACTTATGCTAAACATAAGAACTATTGAAGCAATAAAAATCTTTATTAGAGCCATATTTTATACCTTTATTTAATTATATTAATTAATCATAACATTATATTATATTTAATTCAATAGAACTTTTTTTTAAATTCATATATCTTCTCCAGTGTAACTTAATGACACATTTCTATCACAAAAATTAAATTTTTTTAATAATTCACTCTTTTGTTGCGTTCTTCTTCCTGTTCTTTATAGAGTTCTGCACACCCTTTTGAAAGTTCACGAATTTTTAAAATATAATTTTGTCTCTCAGTCTGTGAAATTGCTTTTCTGGCGTCTAAAACATTAAATGTATTTGATGCCATCATACATAAGTCATAGGCAGGTAAAGGCAGTCCGGCTTCAAGCGTTCGTAAACACTCTTCACTTTTGGCGTTAAAATCGGCAAAAAGCATTGCTGTATCGGCTACTTCAAAGTTGTATTTTGAAAACTCGATTTCACTCTCTTTATGCACATCTTTATAAAGTGTTTGACTGCCGTCCGGTGCAATATTCCATACAATATCAAAGACGGTGTCAACCCCTTGCAGATACATCGCAAGACGCTCAGTTCCATAAGTAATTTCAACCGCAACAGGGTCACACTCTATCCCGCCGACCTGTTGAAAGTAAGTAAACTGTGTCACTTCCATGCCGTTGAGCCATACTTCCCAGCCAAGTCCCCATGCACCAAGCGTCGGAGACTCCCAGTTGTCCTCTATAAATCGGATATCGTGTTTTGCTACATCCAATCCTAAATATTCCAAAGACTGCAGATACAGTTCTTGAATATTGTCCGGTGAAGGCTTTATCAGTGCCTGAAACTGATAATAGGAGCCGAGTCTGTTTGGATTCTCTCCGTATCTTCCGTCTGTAGGACGCCGGGAAGGAGCAACATAAGCCGTTGCCCAAGGCGTAGAATCAAGTGAACGTAAAAACGTGGCAGGATGAAAAGTTCCCGCCCCGGCAGGAATATCATAAGGCTGCACAATATTACATCCCTGCTTCATCCAAAATTCTTGTAATTTGAGTAACATTTCGCTAAAAGTAATCATTTTTTGCCTTCATTTTATTTTTAATATTATAGCCAAAGAGACTTTTTTAGTATTTAAAAACAATGCCAAATTTAATGTATTCATTGTATGCTTTACTTTGCGGTTCCAGATATCCTATGCCGCTGCTATCATAAACAACAGCAGATTCTCTGATTTTTTGATACTGATAAATATATGAACCATATAAAGAAAAGTGCTGATTTATTGTATATTCTACCGGCAAGCTAAATTCCATAATATTTGCCGCACCAAGTTTAAATGCTTCATTAAAGCCACTGGCATACATTCTTGGTCTGATTCCGTATTGGTACTCAAATCCAGGACTGATATTTAAGTTTTTATAGTCATAAGAAAAAGCGACACTCGGGCGAATTGAATACCATGTATAGTCTTCAATTTGCTGTGCAGAAAGCGCTCTTCTCCAAAATCGATAGCCGAATCCTAGCGATACAACAACTTTGTAGTATGCTGTTTGTTGGTATATATGCGCAAACTCCAGAGTAAAATCATAAATTGTATTCGATGTTGTACTTGCTAAACTGCTGTAACCAAGATTTGAATCAATATAAGAACCTGTATATTGCGTATTGCCGTAGAGTGCCATCACCGTGAATACAATATCATTATAATCAGATGAGCCCTCATCCTGTATTTTATATTTATACTTCAATTCTGTACCGATTAAATCTGAATAAGAGGATGATTCACTGTCCAGAAGGACTCCCTCATCATACTCTTTGTAATCCATGCTCATGCCGACAAAACTCACCGAATAATCTACACTGACCTTTGCAACAAGCAGTGAACTGAAAAACAATACACCTATACCTGTTTTAAGTAACATTCTTATTTCTTTCTGTAAGTTTGCAGATTATGTCACCGACTTCTTTTCCTAAAGAATTTGCAACGACATTGCATTTGACTTTAAGTAAAAAACAGATGTTTGCTCTATGACTTGGATTGAGACATTCATAGTTTCCCATGCCTTTACTGATAACTATGTCAGCCTCATCAAAAAGTTTTCTCGCTTTTTGTGTAGCACGTTCATATACAAAGCCTGGAGTATTTACACCGCTGTCCACTAAATTACAAAGCTTGTCAAAACCTGCTTCTTCTGCCTCTTTACATGTAACATCATTGATGATTGGATTACCTCGTACCATATAGGTACATGTAAGTTCAGGATAGAGGTTTTGCAAAGTTTCAATAAAAAGATAGTCAAAAATGTGTTCCCCGACATTATCCCCTAAAATAACAACATTTTTAGCTGTTTGCAATACTTTTTCAAAAGCCTCAAAATCATCATGGGAAAATTTTGTATGAAATACTTTGTCAAGTTCTTCTTCAAGATCAAATTCTACCTGGGCGGCCAAATCTATTACATTGCCTGCCACAGCTATTTTTGTTGCAGTAAGTAATTTGTCTTTACATGTATGGAGTTTTTTTTTCAAAAACGGAATAAAGGCACGCGCTTTTTGTGTAGAGAGTTTTTTTACCTCATCATACAAATCTTCTTTCTTCGCGATTTCAGACATTTTTTCATACACATCTGCAGCAATTTCCGGAGGAGTTTTTGAAAAAGAAAAATCTTTACTCATGCTTTCCACAGTTGTTCTGAGTCTGTTTTTTAAAGTTTCATCTGCACCAATTGCATCAGCGACTTTCACACTTTGGTTAATAATACATCCGACACATTCATTATCTATGGTCATGCTTTTCCAGTATGTTCATCAATAGCCTTGTTCCACATAAGTTTATATTTGCGGCGCATAAATTCAACTTCCTGCTGTGAAAGTTTGAGCTGTTCTTGCAAAGTATGAATGGTTTTTCTGTCTTCATCATACAGTTCCTGCAAAGAAGCCAATGCTTCGCGTAAAAACTCATTTTCCACCCGTACAGCTTCGAGTGTTTCATCTTTTGCATCCAAAACTTTTTCATGCAGATTGATGATAGTTCCGATGGTTTTTTCAACGAACTCAGGCTGGACAAGCATTTCATGAGTATTTTTTTGAGAAAGTTCTTGAAGTTTTACAGGGACAATAGTCTCTGTAGCACCTTTTGACGGATCAATATAACGAGTACCGTTTTCACTCTTTACACTCAACTTGCCTCTTTGAATCAAATCTTCAATAGAGCTTATATCCAATCCTGTCAGTTGACTGTACTCTTCATCACTCATCCACTTCATCGCTCCCTCCTCTTATACAACTACTTTATAATAGTTTCTATTTCTAAAGAATCCATTTCAACTTTTTTTGCTTTTGCGATGCGGTCTTCTTTGAGTTTTATACTCAATTCTTCATTGTCAAGTGCCAAAATCTGCATTGCCAAATATGCCGAGTTAATGGCACCTGCTTTTCCTATGGCAACAGTGGCAACAGGCATACCCGCAGGCATTTGCACAGTTGACAGCAAAGCATCTATTCCTGCGAGCGCAGATGCTGACATCGGTACACCTATAATGGGTTTGATTGTTTTTGAGCTCAAAACTCCTGCAAGATGCGCGGCCATTCCTGCTGCGGCTATAAAAACCTGAGCCCCTTTTTTTTCAGCCTCTTCTATGTACTCTTTTGTACGCTCAGGAGAACGGTGCGCTGATGAGATAACCATCTCATAACTCACGCCAAATGCTTCAAATGTGTCAGAACACGATCGCATTACCTCATAATCACTTTTTGAGCCTATTACTATAGATACAAATTTCATATTCGTTTACCCTTCTTGTTAATTTTTAAATTCTATCTTACTTTTTTGGAGCTGTATTCATGTCAGCACTCGCCGGTATTCTAAAGAATGTATAGGGTGGAAATTTTGTCGGTAACTCTATCGGGTTGACATTGCCACTGTGAATCTCTTCCCAGATTTTTCCGTTTTGTGCTTTAAGCTGTTTGAGTTTCATAAAAAACTTCCCGTCTTTTTCATATGTCGAGCCTATATCGTTATCAACCTTTTTCACTTCACTGCCCAAAGGAAAAACAACTTCCATCTCATCCCCTGGAAATGTTTTATATTTACATAAAAAATGTGTGCCCTCGGCATTGACAACACCGCTGACCTGATGTGTGCCAAGCTGCATCGTAAAGTCCAGACTCTGTGTGTCATGTTTTTCAAACGGCCGTGATACAAGATAGGCATCTGTGTATCCGCGATTTTGCAAAGAGTGTAGTTCATACTGATAGCGTGCACTGTCCATCTTTCCGGCATAGTAGTCATCTATTGCCATTCTGTATGCTTTTGCTGTAGTGGCCGCATAATAGGCAGTTTTTGTTCGCCCTTCAATTTTGATGGAATCCACAGCACCACTGTCTAAAATCTCTTTTATATGCGAAGCCAGATTCAAATCTTTTGAGTTCATAATATAGGTACCGATACCCGCCTCTTCTTCAAGCTTAAATAGTGTACCTGTTTCAGGATTTGCTGCATAAATTTCATAAGGAAATCTACAGTCATTGGCACAGCTGCCACGGTTGGGAACACGCCCGCTTTGCAGCGTCGAAATCAGGCAGCGTCCGCTGTAGGCAAAGCACATAGAACCATGCACAAAAACTTCAAGTTCCAAATCAGGCAAAGCCGCTTTAATCTCTTTTAAATCACGCAAAGAGATTTCACGTGCAGTAATAATGCGTGTCGCACCCATTTCATGGTAAATCTGTGCATCAAGCACATTCATGACATTTGCCTGCGTTGAGAGATGCAGAGGCATATCCGGTACCAAATCATGACACAGTTTCAACACGCCCGGTGTAGCCACGATGAAAGCATCAGGCCCAAGCTCACCCATTTTTACAATATGTTTTTTCAGTAAATTAAGCTGGGAATTAAACGGAAATCCGTTTATCGTTGCATAGACTTTTTTCCCGCGTTCATGAGCATATTTTACACCCTCTTCAAAGTCTTCAAAGCTAAACTCTTTTCCGGAGCGAATACGCAGTGAGAAATGACTGACTCCGCCATAAACAGCATCTGCGCCAAAATCAAGTGCAATTTTTAGTTTTTCCAGAGTTCCCGCAGGAGACAGCAATTCTACTTTTTTCTTATTCATTGTTTTCCAAACTGTTCTAAAAGCGCTTCTATATCATCTGTAGAAGCCAGCTCATTGTGCGTATCCCCTGCTATGTGCGTTGCGGAAGAAACACGTTTCTCATCATCAATTTTCCCCTCAAAAAGTGTATTCATATACTTTGACAATGCACGCATTACATTTATAACCCTTTCGATTTTCTGTCTGTGAATATCCTGATACTGCATGATATCCATAACACTCATAATGGAATCTCCACTCTCCTGTAAAACTGCAACAACACTATTGATTTCATTTAAAGCTGTTTCATTTTTTTCCAACTGTGTTTGAAAGGTTTCTACATCAGGAAATTTTTCAGATAATTTTGTAAACAATTCTATATTTGAATGAAGAATTTCACTCACTGTATTGAGACTTTCCTCTTTCTCCATCAAATTACTGCTGATATTCTCGATAATATCAAAAATCTCACTCGCTTTTTCTTCACTCTCTTTGGTAACATCGTCAAGCTGATGCACCATTTTGTTTTCATTTGTCGCAGGAAGAGGAAGTTCGGCTGCTTCAATGCCTGCTGTTATCGGGTCTTTGGAAGGTTCATCTTCCCTGTCCTGCGAATTTTCATCCTCTTGGGTATGCTCATCCTCTTCAGACATATCATCCATATCCACACCACCGCTCATTAAGGCGTCCAGTTCTTCTTGCGTCATAAACAGTCTCCGTAATTGAATAATTTATTAATTCACACTATAATAGCATAAATTATATAATACGAGAACAAATATGAAAGTAGACCTCCATAACCATACACCACTGTGTAACCATGCCCAGGGCACAATAGACGAATATATCAATGCTGCTATCAATAACAATACAAAAATATTTGGTTTTTCCGACCATGCGCCTATGGACTTTGATCCAAAATACAGAATGTCTTTTTCAGAGATGCAAACATATGAAAAAGAGATTTTGGATGCAAAAAAAAAATATGCTGACACCATCACTGTTTTACTTGGCTATGAAGTTGACTACCTTGAGGGGCATATGGACGAAAGAGTGCTCAATGCCGATGTTGACTATCTGATTGGGTCTGTGCATTTTATAGACGAGTGGGGTTTTGACAATCCGGAGTTTATAGCAGAATACAAAAATGAAGATATCAATGTAATATGGCAGAAATACTTCAATGCCATCGAGGCTATGGCCAACAGCAGACTGTTTGACATTGTCGGACAT
This sequence comes from Sulfurimonas sp. SWIR-19, assembly GCF_020410885.1. Taxonomy (GTDB): domain Bacteria; phylum Campylobacterota; class Campylobacteria; order Campylobacterales; family Sulfurimonadaceae; genus Sulfurimonas; species Sulfurimonas sediminis. The sequence continues at coordinate 1,961,329 of NZ_CP084578.1, forward strand.
CTGGACCTTATAAAAGTATTTAAATTTATGCCGACGCAAGACATCAAAGAGATAGCAAAAAATGCTTTGCATGCCATAAAAGATGCCGACATGGTCTTGGAAATCAATGCGGCCGGCTACAGAAAACCCATCAAAGAAGCATATCCTTCAAGAGAACTTTTAGAAGAAGCCTTCAAACTGGGTATTCCTGTTACCTTCAGCTCTGACGCCCATAAACCGGAGCAGGTAGCTATGTTTGACAAAGAAGTCACACAGCTTGCCAAAGATATCGGCTACTTGGAGTGTGCTTACTTTATTAACAGAGAGCGAAAGTTTTTGCAATTTTAGCTCTTTGTATTTACCACCCACATAGAAAAAAGATCCAGATAGTTCCAAAAAGACTCTATATACTTGGGAGAAATACCTTCTTCTGCAAGCGCACTCAAAAGCGGAATGTAAAGTTCCAGCCAGACTTTTCGCGCATTTTCATCTATACGGAAGGGTGCATGACGCCCAACCATTTGATGTTCTCCCCTGCTTTGTGTAAAATAATCAGGACCGCCTGAAATTTCTATCAAAAAATCTGCTGCATGTTTTTGTGCCTCTGCAAAATCATCATCATCAAATACAGGAAATAAAAAAGCAATATCACTGCTCTTGATGGATTCATAATGCTCAAAGACCAGTTTTCTAAACCTTTCTTCTCCTACTTCATCAAAAAAACCGGGATGCGGCTTTGCCACAGGAGGTCGTACATCAATTTTTCCAGCCGTAATTTCCAACTTCAAAACTTTTTCCTTTACATGTAATCAATTACGGCTAATTATACAAATTATTGCTATAACTAAATTTAAAGTTTGGATTAATGATAGCACTTGTATAATACTTTTATAACAAACAAAATAAAAAGGATTTACTAATGGGTAAATATATAGAACTAACTGGTGCAAATTTTGAAGCAACTCTTGCAGAGGGTGTATCTCTGGTAGACTTTTGGGCGCCATGGTGTGGGCCGTGTCGTATGATTGCTCCTGTGATTGAAGAATTGGCAGAAGATTATGACGGAAAAGCTAAAATCTGTAAAGTCAATACTGATGAAGAGCAGGATATCGCTGTAAAATTCGGTATTCGTTCAATCCCTACTATTATGTTTTTCAAAAACGGTGAAATGGTAGACCAAATTGTAGGCGCACAGTCAAAACAGGCTCTTGCAGAAAAACTTGACGCTCTTTTAGCGTAATCACAGGGACTTCAAAAGTGGCCGGAAAGGGAGGCAAAAGCCTCTTTTCTCTTTCCACTCTTCTGGCATCTTTCTTTGGTGCTGCAATGATAGCAGGCGCTTTTGCTTACTTCAACTACAAATTTTCAGAGTATAAGTTTATTAATTTTAAAGAGTTCGTTTATTATGAAAAAAATGATGTTTTCACGCCTGTAAGTGAAGAGTATATAGTCATTTTCTATTCTTCAAGAGAAAAAAACACAATGAACAGACTTGCAAATTTGGATTTAAATTTGCCGATACTTGCCATTGACTACTACAATAGGGTCCGAACAAACACAAAAACAACTACTTTTTTAAGAAGCGGAACCAATACATCTTTAAAATTCATACAGCGCTTCAATATCTACAACTCACCATCTATTTTTTTCATAAAGAGAATAAAAGATTCCCTTTATAAGCAAAATAGTATGATACGTAAGCTTGACAATTTAGACCAATTAGAGGAGATAAAATCATGATTTTAGACTGTGCAATTATAGGCGGGGGACCGGCTGGTCTTACTGCAGGATTATACACTACACGCGGCGGACTTGAAAATGTAACAATGTTTGAAAAAGGTATGCCGGGCGGGCAGATAACACAGAGTTCCGAAATAGAAAACTATCCGGGTGTAACAGGTGAGATAACCGGAATGGATTTGATGATGCCATGGCCACAGCAGTGTCAAAAATTTGGACTCAAACATGATATGGCAGAAGTAAACCGTATAACAAAAGATGACAATCTCTTTCATGTACTCAAATCAGACGGAACAAGCATTCAGGCACACAGTGTTATTGTTTGTACCGGTTCCTCTCCGCGTCGTGCAGGTTTTAAGGGAGAAGACGAGTTTTTTGGCAAAGGGGTCAGTACCTGTGCAACCTGTGACGGATTTTTTTATAAAGGAAAAGAAGTGGCAGTGATAGGCGGTGGGGACACTGCTCTTGAAGAAGCCTTATACCTTGCAAAGATATGTACAAAAGTTTATCTTGTTCACAGACGTGACAGCTTTCGTGCAGCACCAAATACGGTAAAAAGAGTCAAAGAAAATGAAAAAATAGAGCTTGTACTCAACTCTGTGCCTGATGAAGTTTATGGCGATGCAAGCGGAGTAAACGGATTGAAAGTCAAAGACAAAGATGGAAACATAAGAGATATACAGGTTCCCGGTGTTTTTGTATTTGTGGGGAACGATGTCAACAATCAGACACTTATTCAAGAAGACGGTACTTTTCTCTGTGATGTAAATGAACAGGGACAGGTTATTGTAACCTTAAGCATGAAGACTTCTGTTCCTGGACTGTTCGCTGCAGGTGACATACGGATAGAAGCACCAAAACAGGTTGTTTCAGCAGCCGGAGACGGCGCTGTTGCTGCACTTTCTGCCATCTCATATGTCGATGAATTACTAAACTAGGAGTACCGATATGACTATAAAAGATTTTATGACAAGTAAACACAGAGAGTGTGACCATCTTTTGACACAGGCAGAAGATTTTCTTGAAAGTGGAGAATTTGACGAAGCTCTTTGCAAATATTCAGCCTTTAAAAATGAAACTCTCCTGCATTTTATAATGGAAGAGGAGTATCTTTTTCCTATGCTTGAAGAAAAATCAGGGATGGGAAGTATGGGACCGACCAATGTTATGCGAATGGAGCATGCACAGGCAAAATCACTCTTTGAAAAAATGGATGAAGCCTATAATGCAAAAGACAAAGAAAGAGCTTTTTCTCTTGGAGAATCCATGAATATTCTCCTGCAACAGCACAATCTCAAAGAAGAGCAAATGCTCTATACCATGATGAACAGTGCTCTGGCAGAAGATGCAGAAGAAATCGTTCAAAAACTACAAAACTATGGAAACTAAAAAAGAGATTATTCTCGATGTCAGTGAGCTTGAGGCTCCTTACCCTCTGGTAGAAGCCATCAATGCTCTTAATATTTTACAGGATGATGAGATACTGATATTTAGACATCGAATGAACCCTCAAATGCTTTTTCAAAATATCTTAGCTTTGGGTTTAAAGTATGAAATCACAAAAGAGGATGCAAATGAATTTGAAATGAGGATCTATAAATAATGTTTCAGGGTCTAAGTCTGGAACAGGCACCCCCTTATGCTGTTCCCATAAAATTTTATCTCAGTGGCGCCTTTTATCTTCTACTTCTTTCAGCAGCCATTATAATCTACGGATTTTCCATAAGTTCACGGTTTGACTATGAAGTCATCGCCTTGACCCATCTGCTGACTCTGGGTTTTATCACGCATGTCATGTTCGGCTCACTCTTTCAAATGTTGCCTGTCATGCTTGGCACACCCTATACCAATGTAGTAAAAAACGCAACAATCATTCACGTGGCCTTAAATGCCGGAGTGCTGAGTTTTGTTGTCGGATTGCTTACCAACACAGCTCTCTTGCTGTATTTTGCAGCAATACTCCTAACAGGAACATTTTTCTATTTTGCAATACTCTCTTTTAAAACAGTTTTACTCTCTCAGGAAAAAAACATCCTGGTACAGAATTTTGCAGCTTCTTTTATAGCTCTTTTTGCAGCAGCTCTGTTTGGAGCTTTGGCGCTGCTTGGACATTTTGGATTTGTTGATACACTGCGTTATGGAAATACGCATATTGCTTTAATGCTTTTTGGCTGGGTCTTTTTGCTTATAATCTCCGTATCATATAAAATTATTCCTATGTTTTTTGTTGCGAAAGAATTTCCGATATTTGTACAAAAAAGACTCTATCCTGTGCAACTTGTACTTCTTTTTTTATTTGCCTATGCACAGCTTCAAGAAAAAACCCTGCTTCTCACTCTAACACAGTTCCTGCTTTGCGCATCAGTCATCCTCTTCGCTCTTTTGAGTATACTGATTTTACGAAAAAGAAAACGGGCAAGAAAAGATGCCAGCATCCAGCTTTGGTATTTTGCCATGGGCAATGCCATCCTTGCGTCTCTTCTTTTTACAGGTGCAGATATTTTACATGTAAACCTCTCTTTTGCTATTGGTTTTTTTGCTCTCTTTGGCTCTGTATATGCCTTAATCAATGCGATGCTTTATAAAATCATCCCTTTTTTGACCTGGTTTCATTTAAGTTCAAATATGGTTTTTGATGCAGAAATGGGTGATGTCATTCCAAAGAAAAAGATGAACATGCAGATAAATCTGTACTATCTCGCATATTTCTTTTTTTTATGCACAGTTTTGTCACCTGCTTTTATCGTACCCTCGGCAACACTCTTTTTGTTTTCATCTCTGTTGCTCCTGCTCAATATACTCAAAGCTCAAAAATATTACCGTGAGTATATGAAAAAGAAAGTAGTATTTGAGTAATATTTTGCTATTATAAGAAAAAAAATGAGGATATATTATGATAAAAGTAGGCGTATTCGGTGCGAGCGGTAGAGTTGGCAGACTTTTAATAGAAGATTTAAAAACAACAGATGCAATGAGTTTAAGTACGGTTTTTGTAAGAAACTCACTTGATTTTTCAATAGATCCCTCAGTTTTGGTTACCTCTGATATGCAGGCATTTCTGCATGCAGCAGATATTATTATAGATTTCTCACTCCCAGATGCCTGTGAAATACTTTTGGAGGAGGCGATGAAAACTCCCAAACCGTTAGTCATCGGAACAACAGGGCTCAATACACATCAACTCAATCTTTTAAAAGAAGCAAGTGAGCGCATGCCAGTGCTGTATGCCACAAATATGTCGCTGGGTGTAGCACTTCTGAACAAACTTGTTTATCAGGCTTCAGCAGCCCTGGAGGGATTTGATATAGAAATTGTAGAAATGCATCACAGACATAAAAAAGATGCACCAAGCGGTACTGCATTGACACTCAGCCAGTCAGCAGCCGCCGCAAGAGGACTGGATCTGGACAAAGTCCGAGTCAGCGGCAGAGACGGGAACATCGGAGAAAGAAACAAAGATGAAATAGCTGTTATGGCTCTGCGTGGCGGGGACATCGTAGGACGCCATACTGTCGGCTTTTACAATGACGGAGAATTTATAGAACTCAACCATACCGCCACTTCAAGAAATACTTTTTCTAAAGGGGCGCTTCGTGCCGGAAAATGGCTTGCTGACAAAGAAGCCGGCCTCTACAGCATCAGTGATTGTCTAGAACTTTAATTTAAACCCGGATTAAAGTTCCAGTGCACTTTTTGCCAGTTTGGCCCAGGAAGATTTTGGGTCAGCGGCTATTGCTTCCTTATACGCTTTTTTCGCTGCATCATCTCTCCATAGTTTATCAAGTACACTGCCTAAAAGATATTTTTGCCGCGCACGTAATGTAGGACTTAGTGCCAGTTTATCCAATGATTTTATAACTTCCAAAGCCCTGTTGTACTCTTTTTCCTGACTTTCTCATTTCAATAAAAAATCTAATTTTTTAAAAACACGAATCCCTTATTTTAGGGATTTAAAAGCCATTAAAATCTAAAAAGTGTGTGTCCGGGCTTCATAAATTTGTTACAATTTGCCTATGAGTTTGCATATTCGCCAAAAGAAAAACAGTAGTGGAACTATCAGTATTCAAATCATAGACAGGACTCATCGGCAATATAAGGTAGTAGAGACTATTGCCTGTGTCAAAAATGATGATGAAAAAAGAATCTATCTTGAGATAGCACAAAAACGATTAGAAGAATTAAACAAAGAACTCTATCCAACACTCTTTGACACTATAAAAGATGATGACAAGCAAAATAATTTAGAGTTTATTTCATTGGCAAACAGAGATGTAACACCTATAGGTGATGAACTTATTTATGGCAAAATATTCAAATATTTAGGATGCGATAAAATCGCTTTAGATTTTCAAAAGATGCAGCTTTTTAAATCGCTTGTTATATCAAGAATACTCTATCCTGGCAGTAAGCTCTACCTTATAGATTATCTTGAATATTTTAAAAAAGAAAAGATTGATAAAAACAGAATCTACCGCTTTCTAGATACTATCTACCAAGAGGAGATAAAACAACAAATAGAGCAGTGCGTGTTTGAGCATACCAAAAAAATAATGCAAGGTGCTATCACGGTAACCTTTTATGATGTAACAACATTATACTTCGAGAGTGAGAGCGAAGATGACTTAAGACGCATAGGATTTTCAAAAGAGGGAAAAGTTGCCCGTCCCCAAATACTGCTGGGATTGTTTACAACCTTAGAGGGGCATCCACTGAGCTTTGAGCTATATGAGGGAAATAAATATGAAGGGCATACTCTTGTTGATATACTGCAAAAATTCCAAACAAGATTTCATCTCAAAAACAAACCAATCGTTGTAGCTGACAGAGGAATGCTTACACATGCAAATATAGCTTTTTTAGAAAATAATGGCTACAAATATATCCTTGCCTATAAGATCAAAAATATTGACAATAATCTCAAAGAACGTATTGCAAATTTAACCTTTCTTGATAATGGAACTATTCATACAATAGAGATTGAAAAAGAGATACCCTATAAAGATGAAAATGATAAAAAACAAATACTCCACATCAAACAAAAGCTTATTCTCTCTTACTCTACCAAACGGGCCAAAAAAGATAAAAGAACAAGAGAAAAAGCATTAGAAAAAATCAAAGCAAAACTCTCAAAGAAAAATATCACCAAGAGTGACTTAAAACTCTCATACTATGCAAAATATTTGGATATTGATGATAAATGCAATATCAAATACAAACTCAATCCAGACAGAGTAATGCAAGATGAGAGACTTGATGGTATTAAAGGGTTTGCAACAAATGATTTTACACTCTCAGCCAATGATGTTATAGCACACTATCAGAATCAATATGATGTTGAGAAGGCATTTAGAATATCAAAGACAGATTTGCGCATAAGACCTATATATCATAGAATTGAAGAGAGGATAAAGGCGCATGTTCTTATTTCGTTTGTATCGTATGCTGTCTATAAAGAGTTTGAGAGAAGGTTGAAATTAGGCAATGTAAAATTTAATTTTTCTCAAAAACTGCTCCGCGATATTATTAAACATATGTTTGCTCTCAATGTCAAGGGGAAGTTCTATACTTTATCGTTTGATGAGATACAGCAAAAGGTTTATGATGCAATCAACACTTAAAAAATGTGTGTCCATATGAGAAAGTCAGGAGGACTGGATCTGGACAAAGTCCGAGTCAGCGGCAGAGACGGGAACATCGGAGAAAGAAACAAAGATGAAATAGCTGTTATGGCTCTGCGTGGCGGGGACATCGTAGGACGCCATACTGTCGGCTTTTACAATGACGGAGAATTTATAGAACTCAACCATACCGCCACTTCAAGAAATACTTTTTCTAAAGGGGCGCTTCGTGCCGGAAAATGGCTTGCTGACAAAGAAGCCGGCCTCTACAGCATCAGTGATTGTCTAGAACTTTAATTTAAACCCGGATTAAAGTTCCAGTGCACTTTTTGCCAGTTTGGCCCAGGAAGATTTTGGGTCAGCGGCTATTGCTTCCTTATACGCTTTTTTCGCTGCATCATCTCTCCATAGTTTATCAAGTACACTGCCTAAAAGATATTTTTGCCGCGCACGTAATGTAGGACTTAGTGCCAGTTTATCCAATGATTTTACAACTTCCAAAGCCCTGTTGTACTCTTTTTTATCCATATATGCCTGATACAGTGCAAATTCCACATAAGGACTCTGCGTATAAGAGTTTGATTTGTTTTGTATCTGCATTACTTTTTTTGCATATTTTATTATCAAATTGTCATCATGTCGTTCGTTTCCGAGTGTTACCATTGCAACATAACGTTCTATATCTTTATAATCAAGTCCAAAAAGTTCTTCGATTTTTGCCATTGCATCAATCATCTTCTCTTTTTGCTCTAATCGTTCATATGTATCAAACAGATATCTGTAAACCTCTTTGTATTTTGAATTTTTGTCATCTTCTATCAAAGTGATTAAATCTTTGGCTGCATCCAGTACATCACTGTAATTTCCCGTAGCAAAATCAACTTTGATATAGCGGTAAAGCCATTTTTTCCGCTCATCCAAATCTTTGGATTTTAAATTTTTCCCTGCTATACTTTTTGAAAGCTGGAAATCTCCGCCTTTCATCGCACATTCATAAATACCGTCATCCCATTTATCCGAAAGCGTAATATTGTATTCATTCGATATGATTAAAACCTGTTTGCAGTTTTTCTTACGAAGAGACTGTTTCATCTCTCCGATAGCAGCATCCTGTATAATTTTTTGGATATCTTTATACTCTGTCTTATCCAAAGCTTCCAGGGATTTTTTTAAAGAGAGCACCTCTTTGTATTTTCCCTCTTCTAGAAGTAATTTTGCTTTTTCATACAGTGCGCGTTTGCCTATAGTGTCATTTTGGTACTCTTGAATAAGCTTGTCAAATTCTGCCAGTTTTGCAGTAGCATTTAAATCAGAAACTTCAAAAAAGAGTGCGTCTTTGGCAACCTGAACAGCATCCACATAGTCTCCATCAGGAAACTTTTTCAAATATTCATTGAGAGCGGCCAAAGCCTTTTTCTTCTCTTTTGTTTGGGCAAGCCATAAAGCTTTGTTCTTGAGCAACTCTTCATATTCATCATATGTGGCATCAATCTCCTGCAGCAAAGTATCTGCTATAGCTGCTGCAACTTTATAGTATCCCTGATTTGCAAATTCATCCATCATCTTTTGTGATGCTTTAAAATCTTCCATAAAAAAGCCAGGATCTGCCTGAATAATTTTCATTGCATACTTCGAAGCCTCTTTTGGCTTGAAAGAAAGATACAAAGAGGCTAAATGGTATGCGGCATTTGCTGCTACTTCTAAGTCTTTCGTATCATACAGTGCTTTTTTATAATACTTTACAGCCTGTTTTGTGCCACCTGACTCTTCAAGCATCTCTCCCTTGTATATATATCCGAGTTGTGTAAATTTACTTTGTGGATGTTCTGTAAACAATCGGTCATAAAAGTAGTCGGCATTCGAATTTTCGCCGAGTTTGGCATATGCTTTTGCTACCAGGGAAAGCACCTCTGCAACATTCTCATCAGAAGAGTATTCTCTTAAAAACTCTTTTGCCACACTTACTACATTATCCCAGTCTTTTATTTTTGCATACACTTTAATTTTATAATAGAGCAGTTCTGCTTTAAAAAGCGTATTTGGATAATCATTCAATATATCATCTATACTTTCAAGGCACAATTCATACTCTTTGTGTTTGTAATGCTTTTTTACTTTCAGGTACTCTTTCACATCTTCTACATTTTTGATATAGACCGGGTTTCCCTGAAGATCGAGACTTCCTACATAGGGCAGTTTGTCTTTGTCAAGGTAAAAAGGAAAATCTAATGCAAGGGGAGAGGCTTCCTCCTGCTTAAACAAAGGAAATGTTTTTTTGTAGCCTAGCACACTCCAATGGTCTGAATAGGTCACATTTGCATCAAAAACTTCATTGTCTTTGGTGAGATCAAATATTTCCGGAATCAATTTTATTTTGTAAAAGGGCTTGATCGTAACAATAAATTTCTCATCTTTAAAAACTGTATTTACTTTAAAAAAATCATTTTGAATATGCTTGAGTTTTCGCACTGGTCTTTTTAAAAAAATACATTGAACCTCCAAAACCGTGTCAAGATCATTTTTAATCTCTTTACATGTAAAGCGTTCAGTGTTTCGAATATCAAGTGTGGAGTATTTTATGAAGTTGTCTTTTGCACTCTCTATGGAAATTTCAAGTGCAAAAGAATTTGTAAGAACAAAGGTCAGGAGTATCCATTTTAACAAATTCTCTCCCCCTTGTTTAAGATTTTTTTAGACTATTAATATCCACTGTTATATACAAAAGCTGTAATAAACTCTAAAAGTGGGTTTATCGCAACAAAAGCAAATATAGTTCCTACTGCTGCTATACCAATAATAGTTTTGAGGGCCAGTGTCGCATTGGCAACATATATATTCCCATTAGCTCCGACAACAGGTTCTTTCATAAACATATATACTATAAGTTTTAAATAGTAATATCCTGCTATTGCTGAGTTAAGCGCCATAATAAGCGCAAGGATTGTATAACCGCTTGTTACCGCGGAACTGATCAGATAGATTTTACCCCAAAAAAGAGCGAATGGCGGAATTCCTGCCAAACTCAACATAAACAGTCCCATAATCATTGCAGGAACCGGTGCGGTTTTAATCATACCTGCAAATTTGTCATAGGAATGGTCTGACATTTGATGTTCCGGCAGACTTTTTTGACGTGATATCCATAGCATTGTAAATGACCCAAGGTTTGTAAATGTAAACAGAACCCAGTATAAAAAGAGTGCGCTGTTTGCCTGTGTCGTTCCTATTAATATAGCCGCCATTACAAAGCCTGCATGGGAGATAGAACTGTATGCCAGCATACGTTTTACATCTGTCTGTACCAGTGCCCACATATTTGCCACGGTCATCGTAATAATGACAAAGGCATATAAAACAATGTCAAGCCAAATGATACCACTGTGCACTAAAAATTCAAAAAATCGCATAGCCACTACAAAAGCAGCTATCTTTGGTACAATTGACATATATCCTGCCATTGGTGCAGAAGAACCTTCATACACATCAGGTGCCCATGTATGAAACGGAATAAGTGATAATTTAAAGGCAAAAGCCGCCAGTAAAAATGAGACGCCAACAAGGACATATCCGATGTCAGCATATCCGTTTGCAGCAAGAACCAACGCAATTTTATTAATCTCTACAGAACCAGTCAGGGCATAAAAGACCATGGCACCGAAACTGAAAAAACCTGCGGCCAAGGCACCCATTGTAAAGTATTTCACAGCTGCTTCAAAAGATTTGTCACGGTTATGCATAGCTATGAGTGTGTACAATGCCAAAGACGCTGTTTCCAAACCGACAAATATCAAGATCAGATTATCTGTAGCAACCATAAACTGGAAACCTGCAATCATAAATAAGAAGAGTGCAAAAAACTCAGGATAGGAAAACTCATGAAAGCGTTTGTTTGTCAAAGCCAGTGGAATAAAAAGCATTGATGCTATAACGATAATAAACTGAGCCAACAAAGCCAGACCGTCTATCAGCATTACATCAAACATACCCAGCACTGTGCCGTTTTGGGTAAAAATCTCTGAAGCATCGAGCAAAGAGAAAAAGTCCATTGCCAAAAAGAGCAGGCTCAGTACGACATAGAGTGATTTGTGCAGCCCACCCTTGATAACATCAATCACTAAGATTAACAATGCACCTACTACCGGTATCAGCATAGGCGCCAGAGTCATTACATTTAACGACTCCATTGAAATATTTATCGGCGCTAACATTAGTGAACCTCCTCTATAATAGTTTTTTCTATAATTACAGCTTTAGGTTTCACTAAATTTGGAATTCTTTCTTTACCTAATTCTGTTGTAGCTTTATTGTGCATTAACTGTACAATTGATTTCACGCTGTTGTTAATCGGTTCCAACACAGGCTTAGGATATATACCCAGCCATATAGTAATGATTCCAAGTGGCAGAAGGGCAACCCATTCTCTTTTATTAACATCTTTAAGATTTTTGTTCTCTTCTTTTGTCACCTCACCAAAAAACATTTTTTTGTATGCTGCCAACATATAGATGGCACCGACAATAATCGCTGTTCCGGCTAAAAGTGTCAAGATGTGAGACTGTTGGTAAAAGCCAAGAAGTGATAAAAATTCACCTACAAAGTTGATTGTCAGAGGCATTCCGACAGAAGCCATTAACATGAGACCAAATATTGTTGCATATCTTGGCATTACCTGTGCCAATCCGCCAAACTCACTCATCATCTTCGTATGACGCCTGTCATAAATAACACCTACGAGCAGGAACAGAGCCCCCGAAACAACACCATGCGCTATCATTAAAAAGATTGAACCAGAAATACCTTCAACATTTAATGCAAATGTTCCCAGGATAATGACACCCATATGTGAGATTGAAGAGTAAGCGACAACCTGCTTCACATCTTTTTGTGCATATGCAACCATTGCGGTATAAACAATCATGATTATTGCGATAATTGCAATCGGAACCATAAAAAATGCCGAAGCATCCGGAAACATCGGTAAGGAGAATCGAATGAACGCATATGTTCCCATCTTTAACAAAATTGCTGCAAGTATTACAGAACCGATAGTCGGTGCCTGTCCGTGTGCATACGGCAACCATGTGTGAAACGGAAACATCGGCACTTTAATAGCGAAACCGATAAAAAATGCTGCAAAAAGCCAAAGCTGAAAAGACTCTGGTAAAATCAGTCTGTACCAGTCTAAAATAGCAAAACTCCAAACACCTGTTGCCTGATAATAAAAATATGCCATAAAAAGCATACCGACAAGCATCACAAGCGAACCTGTAAAAGTATAGAGGAAAAATTTTACTGAAGCATATATTCGCAACGGTCCACCCCATGCCCCAATGATATAGAGCATAGGAACAAGTGAAAGTTCCCAGAAAATGTAAAAGACTATTGCATCAAGTGCCACAAAAACACCGACCATCGTCATTTGTAAAAATAACAATGTAATAATCATATATTTTACATTAGGCGTATCTGTTAAACTGGCTATTCCTATCATAGTAAAAAAGGCTGCGAGAATAACAATAAACAAAGATATACCATCCACTCCAAGTATATAATTGATTCCAAAAGAAGGAACTAGTGGCAGACTTTCCATAAACTGCATTCCGGATACATTGCCGTCAAACACATACCACAGCCATAATGCCAGTGCAAACTCAATCGCAGAAACTGCAACACCGTATGCACGCATACTCTCTTTTTGTATCATAAAACCAAATACGGCTGCGAGTGCCGGAAAGAAAATTAATAACGATAAAATATGATCTAACATATACTAAACTCCTAGAGCTGATAAGAATATAACAATCTCATCAGAATATCTTGCTGCAAGCCCAAACACCACAGCGAGTGAGAGCAGACCAACTAAACCTGCTACCATCCATTTAAGCATAGTAGATAAGTTACCACTTTGCATTTTCCTAGTTTTCTTACCGGTACCGTACACAATACCTGCAATCCCGTCAACAGTAGCATCCACAATTTTCATATCTACTTTTGTCCAGAAAAGCTCAGAAGCTTCTCTGTATGGTTTTACAATGTACTCTTCGTAAAAATACGGAATATAGTACTGGTTAAACAGCAGTTTATAGATAAATGAGTTTTCTATCGGACTTGTACCATCCGGAACACTGCTCCATGAAGCATATTTTTTATATGCATACAAAATAGCAAGTGCTACAAAAAGCTGTGTACCGACCAGCATAATCCAGAGTGTTGTATGGGAGTGAATATGATACTCATGCGCACGTAAAATTTCTTCTATCATGCCAAAAAACGGTTCTTGAAAAATTCCGGCTATCATAGCAAGAATAAGCAGTGGACTCATTGCAATGAGCATAAATCTATACGCTTCATGAGGATGAATACCAAATATCTTGTAACGCTCCTCACCGTGAAAGATCAGTGCAACAAGTCTGAATGAATAAAATGCTGTCAGACCTGCCGTAAAGAGCAGTACTCCGTAAATAACAAAGTGATGCTCTGCAAATGCCGCTTCAAGAATCGTATCTTTGGAAAAGAATCCTGCAAACGGAAAGATTCCCGCCAACGCCAATGAGGCAATTGTCATCATAATCCATGTCCACTTCATTACTTTTTTCAGTCCACCCATCTTAAACGGATCAAGTTCATCATGCATCGCATGCATAACATTTCCCGCACCAAGGAACAAGAGTGCTTTAAAAAACGCATGTGCCATCAGGTGAAACAGTGCAACCCAGTAAGCGCCAAGGCCTGCTGCGGCAAACATATACCCTAACTGTGAAAGTGTAGAGTAGGCAATGATTCTTTTCATATCACGGTTGACAAGGGCCATAGAAGCTGCAAACAGGGCAACAAAGGCACCAAGTGAAGCAATAAACAATCCGACATGAGGAATAAGACTATAAAGCTCATTCGAACGCACTACCAGATAAACACCCGCTGTAACCATTGTTGCCGCATGAATAAGAGCCGACACAGGAGTAGGCCCCTCCATCGCATCTGCAAGCCATGTATGCAGAGGAAACTGTGCTGATTTACCCATTGCACCGATAAATAAAAATATACCTATCCATGTCAATGTGGCAGTGTCCAGCAATGGCATAACGGCAAATGCTTCATCATACTGCAGTGTACCGGTATTCCAGTAGACTAAAAAGATACCGATAAGCATACCAAGGTCGGCGATACGGTTCATTATAAACGCTTCATTCGCTGCCCATGTGGCAATTTGTTTATGATACCAAAAACCGATAAGACCCCATGAACACAGACCAACGCCTTCCCAGCCTATAAAGAGTCCTGCGAAGTTGTCACTCATAACAAGAACCATCATTGAGAACACAAAGGCTGACAGCCATGCAAAGAATCTATTAAAACCTTTGTCGTGATCCATATAACCGATAGAGTAAATATGTACGATAGTCGAAACCAGTGTAACAACCATCATCATAGTTACCGAGATCTGATCAACAACAAAACCAAAAGGAATGTAGAGGTCTCCGGTTGCCATCCATGTCATCATCTCTACATGTACAGGCTCTCCGCCTTTGAGTATATAAATCAACAGTACTGTACTTGCTGCAAATGATGTCAATATCATAAGACTCGCAACAATACCCGTAAACAGTTTCTTTGGTGTCGCTGTAAACAACGCTGAGAACAAAGAACTGACAAGGGGAGCAAAGAGTGCTATATATAAATATTTTTCCATTCTTTATCCTTTCATCGTTGTTAATGCATCTAGGTCAATTGAGCTGTGGCGTTTGTACCATACTATTAGAAGTCCAAGACCAACTGCAACTTCTGAAGCTGCAATAGCAATTACAAAAAATGCAAACATCTGACCAGTCAAATCACCATAATAGTGTGAAATTGCCGCAAAAGCAACATTAACTGCATTTAAGAGTATTTCCGTTGCAAAAAACAGTAAAAGAAGGTTTTTTCTACGCATAACACCTACTAAACCAATAGCAAATAAAATAGTAGATAAAACAAGATAATGATTTAAACCTATTTCCATCATGAAAGTACCTTTGTGTTGTTTTGTTCTTCAATTTCAGCATCATTCATCAGTGTAATTGAAAGATCCATTTTCTTGCCTGCAAGGACAATACCAGCCACCATTGCAACAAGCAGCATAATTGCAGCCACTTCAAACGGTACTAGATATTTTGTAAATAAAATCAGTCCTACTTCTTGAGTATTGCCTACTCCTTCAATTGCCGGATAAAGAGCAACAATATTTTCAGATACCATCGGCGCTGCAAAAATAACAACTACCAGAACTGCTGCCAGTGTTGAGAGTCCAACGATAATGTATTTGTTTCCCTGTTTCTCTTTAACTTCTCTTGTCGTGTCAAAAAACATCATACCAAAAGCATATAAAGCCATTACTGCACCAGTGTAAACAATTATTTGCACTGCACCTAAAAAATCAGCACCCAGAATAAAGAAAAATGCTGATATGAAAATCATTCCCGCTGCCAATGCACTTAATGCATATAACGCCTGTGATGTTGTCACTGTGATGAAAAACATCGTAATCGTTAAAAATGCAAACAAGTAAAATGCTACCGCTTCAAACATAATCCAAACTCCTTAATATGCTAGAGGTGTTTTTTTAACACGCTCATCTTCATGTGGTGTAATCGCACCAAAACCTTCAAACTCCATTTGAGTTCCGGCTTTCATTTTGTCAAGTGGCGTTAACATATACGCATAGTCAACAAAATGTTCACGCTGTTCTGATGCCTGTTCATACTCTCCACCATGAGTAATAGCAAGTTCAGGACAAACTTCCGCACAGTAACCGCAAAAAATACAACGCCCTAAATTGATTGTATACTCGGTTACTTCTTTTCGTGAGTTCTCATCTATCTTGGTATCCATACGAATACAGTCAGATATACAGATTTTTTCACAAAGTCCACACCCGATACAACGTTCAGCATCACTTTCCCAAAGTCTTTTCATCTCATGCACGGCACGATAACGAGGACCTATAGGCAGTTTCTCCTGCGGATACTGTACCGTATGAATATCAAACTTGATCATTTCACGAAGCACTACCCACAAACCGACAAACAGTTCGGCTCTGAAAGTTCTTTTTACCACACGTTTAAACTTACCCCAACCATCAGTAGGATAATCTTCAATATCAACTAAAAAGTAACCGTTGTCAGCTACATTTCTATCATTAAATTGTTCCATTTTCATTCATTATCCCCTTAAAACATCATCACAAAGCCGGTGATTACAACATTAATCACGGCCAATGGCATTAGTACTTTCCAACATAACCACATCAACTGATCCGGTCTTACATCCGGCCAGGCAGCTCTTGTCCACAAAAAGAAGAAAAAGAAAAATGCCACTTTTGCTATAAGCCCCAATGCACCAAGCATACTTCCGTCACCATAACCACCCAAAAAGATAAGAGGAATTACAAAGGAGATAAAGAACATATTTGCATACTCACCGATAAAGAACAGTCCCCATCTCATACCGGAATACTCTGTTCCAAATCCGTCAATAATTTCATGGTCATTTGCTATCAGGTGAAACGGTGTACGTCCTGTTTCAGCAAATGCCGCTATCCAAAAAAGTACAAAGGCTACAGGCTGAGACCAAACAATCCAGTCACTGATACCCCCTGCCTGGTAATTGTTAAAATCAATCAAAGACAAAGAACCAACCATCATAATCGGAGCTAAAATAGCCAATCCGCTTACAACCTCATAGGAAATAAATACCGCTGCAGTACGTGCTGCTGAAAGCAAAGAAAATTTGTTTGCCGAAGCCATACCGCCAAGTAACGGACCGTAAAGTCCGACAGCCATTACACCAAGAATATACAAAATACCGATATTTAAATCGGCAACAATAGGATGTACCGTATAACCAAAGAGAGTAAACTGCGGGAAAAAAGGAATTGCCGCTGCTGCCATAAATGCAGTTGCCGCGGTAATTACAGGTGCAATTTTAAAAATTGGTCCTACTACATTCGTAGGAATAATATCTTCTTTTGTAAAAAGCTTTATACCGTCTGCTGCCACTTGCAGTAAACCGTATGGTCCAACATACATTGGTCCTAAACGACGTTGCATAAATGCAAGTATCTTACGCTCAAAATATGTACCGATACCTGCCAACGCAGAAAATATAAGTAGAATTACAACGACTTTTATGATCGTTTCAATTAAATATGCTGTATCCATATATTACCCCTTTTGGATTGAAGCTGTACTAAAACGGTAGCCGTCAAAGAGTGCTTCTGAGTTTAATTTTTTATCAAATGTAGGTAAAACCACTATATCACCTGCAATTTTATTGTCACAAACAACTTTTGCAGTCAGTTCACCTTTTTTAGTTTTCACTGTGACTGTATCACCCTCATTGTAATCAGTTTTGGATAAATACTCTTCACTCATGTAAATACCGCTTACTTCGTCAAGATTTGTTGTTTTGTAGGTAAATTCCGTAAACTGTCTTACAGGATTTGCTAAATAGATTATACACCCTTCTAACTTATCTTCACTGAATTTTTCCACACTTTCATCTTCACTCGCCTCTACTGCTACATTTTCTAACACATAGCCACGCACTTCTGTACCGTCATTTTCATAATGATTTGGCAGGTTATCGAACTCTTGGGCTTTAAATCCTGTTGCAACAGGAAGTTCTACAGTGTAGTCTATAATATTTTCTGCTTCAAAACCAAGCGCTTTTGCAATATCGTTTAATTCATATCCCTCATATCCGATAGCCGCATTAGTAGGATTGACACGCTTGTTTACAGATGTCAATGTTCCTTCCTGCTGATTGATTGCAGGCATATCAAGATCACCGTCACCAAGCCCGGAGAGTACAAAATCACCATCAGTGTTATACGCAACCGTATAAGAACCTTTTTCATCATCAAGGTCACAGATCAGTGCTACACCCAATGAGTTTGTAAGTGTTGGAATCATGGTCACTTCAAAAGCTGAGTATTTTTCAAGCAAAGCAACCAGGCGAGCCAGGTTTTTTGCATTTGGATGCATATATAAATCTGGCCCGACCATAAGAGCAAAAGTCTCTTTTTTCTTCAGGTTCTTTTCAAGTGCCTGCATAAATGTGTCATCAAGACCAAGAATTTCTAAAAGTCTGTTCTCATCAACTTCCACTTCTTTTGCAACTTTGGTAGAAACCATCTTGGTTTTTTCTACTTCAATCTCTTCTTCTTCTCCAGTCTCTTCATTGACTTTTGTCTCTTTCACAAGTTCCACAACTTTTTCTTTCACAACTTCTTCAACTGTAACGGTTTTTTGCGAATGAAAAGAAGCAAGGTATTCAACAATATCAGAAGGCAGTTTCGATTTGTCTGCAAAAAGATCAAGCAAAAGGTATAAAGCTGCTTCTTCTTGAAGAGGAGCATGTGCAACTGTCATGATAGACTTCCCTATACCCTCAATAATCGGATCTTTTACAGGATGAAAATAAATTCCTGCGCCTTTTTTTACTGTCAGCGAATTATTTAATGCATAACGTGCATTTGGATTGTCAGTTTTGAGTGCCGAACCGACAGAGACTATAAAGTTTGTACTATGTACTTTTTCCAAGTCACCTTTATAGAGTTTATGGCCACTGATTTGTGCATAATTGTTTAAAAAATCCTGAAATGCTTTTGCTTCCGGATTGACAAGTCTGTATCCGAATTTTTCTTTCATTTTTTGAAGCAGGTAGGCTTCTTCATTGGTAATTGTAGATGTAAAAGCTATTGTATCTGCCTTTTTGAAGGCCTCGAGTGCATTTGCAAATGCAGTCTCGTCTTTTGTAACACCGGCATTTTGATAATCAAATCCGTAACGGCCTGCACCACAAAGTGAAACATAATTCCATTCGTTCATTACACGGTATATTTTGTCTTGCGGATTATCTATGCTTGTATGCTTCAGATCATAGGTTATCTGACATCCGGCAGAACAGTGACCACAGGTTGCAGGAACCTGTTTTAACTCCCATGCATTTGCTTTATACATAAACTGTGTATCAACAAGTGCTCCGACCGGGCAGACTGCTGCACATTCACCACAGGAAGTACAGTCAAGAACATCCGTTCCGTTTGTCAAACCAATGACAGACTTGTTAAGTTTGTTCCACATTGCATATGCGTCTTTTGGCATGCTTTCTTTATACTCTGGATTCAGAGGGTCTGAACCTCGTGGAATTGTTTTAAGAGAATTGTCACCTATCATATCCTTACAGGCAGTAACACAACGTTCACACACGATACAAAGACCCGGATCATAGTGTAAATGTCCCCAGTCATGAGAACTTCTGTCTACATCCTTAATGGAATAATGTTGTGAATCAACACCCATCTCAAGTGTATAGTTTTGCAGTTCACACTCACCTGACTGATCACATACACCACATTGAAGCGGATGGTTCACATCGTATACTTCCATGATGATTCTGCGCTCTTTTTCTATAGACTCAGTCGATGTTACTACCTGCATTCCCTCTTTTGCTTTTGCATTACAGGCATATACCTGTTTTCCATTTGCTTCAACAAGACATATACGACAGGCTAGAGTCGGGCTACATCTTGTCAAATAACATATTGCAGGAATAAATATGTCATTTGCACGGGCAGCATTCAATAAATACTCACCCTCTTTTGTCTGAACATCTTTTCCGTCAATGTTTATGGTAATTTCGCTCATTATATTACTCTCGCTATTTTGGATTTTTCAAATCTATATCTGCTAAAATCCTGACCTAAATCGAAGGTAGGATTGAGTGCTATAGTTCCTTTTAGTTCTTCATCTTGTTTAAAAATTCTTTGTATTTTTCTCGACGCAAAGCTTATTTCAACTACATCACCATCTGCAATCTTTGCAGCTGCCGCAAACTGAGCCGAGCCTCTTAATGTTGTATCTTTTTCCAACTGATGTGTTTTATTTGTAAACGCATTAAATTGCAAAACAGGGTTACAATTGTAAATTACACTTCCGTTAAACTCAGGCAACTCTTCAACAGGTGCAATTTCTGAATCTGTTTCGCATACAACTTCATCTAAAATATAGCCCCTTTTGTCTTCACCGTAAGGTGTTAAAAAGTTTTCCAGATCATCAAAAGCAATTGCTTTAAAACCTTTTGATGGGTCAAGCTCTTTTGTATAGTCAATAGTATTTTCTTTTTTCAGACCAAGAGCATTTGCTATATCATTCAAAGTATATCCTTCAAAAGGAAGTGCTACATTCAACGGAAGCACCTGATTGTCAACATTGACAACTGTTCCTTCCACTTGATTAAGTGCCGGCATCGCTAAATCTGAATCTTTTAAAGATGACATTATAAAGTCACCTTCTGCATTATAGGCAACAATATTGCTTATATTTTCATCACTGTTAAGTTTACATGTAAGGGCAACCCCTGCAGTATTTACTTCTGTTGGAATAATCAGTAATGAAAATTCAGTATATTTTTCAATCAAAGCTGCCAGTTTCGCAATATTTTTTGCACGCTTGTGCGCAAATACATCACTGCCGATGATAAGTACATGTTTTTGTGCTCTTTTGAATGATTTTGTCATAAGCTTCAGTTCATCATCGCCTACATTACTTTCAGCTTCAAGATATCCTAAGTCCAACTCATCCAAAAATGCTTTTGTATTTTCATCTATATCTCTGTTTTTCAGAAGCTCATGTACCAAAAGTGCCATAACACCCTCTTCTGTACCCACTTCATATTTCATAAACTGTGTAGCCGTATTTTTCATAAGTGCATCTTCAAGCGGATGCGCATATACTATTTTTGCACCGTTATGCTGGGATGCTGTTCGCACGGCATAACGTACCATTGGATTATCCGTCGCCAAACGTGTGCCGATAATAATGATCGCATCGGCCTGTTTGACGGCATCCATCGAAGCACTGTGATGCAGTTTACCGCTTACTGAAGAATAAGCTTTCATAAATTCAGCATACAGTCTTGCGTCCTCATTAAAAAGTTTTATCCCAAGTTTCTCTTTTAAAAGCTGTAAAATATGCGCTTCTTCATTTGTAATAATGGAAGAAAAGCGTATTGCGTTTGCATTTTGAATGGCTTCAACTGCCTTTTTAAATGCTGCTTCGTCTTTAGACGCACGGTTTTCAAAATCAAATCCGAAACGCCCTGCTCCACATAATGAATTGAATTCATAATTGTTTTTCACTCTGTAAATAGAATCTTCACCATTAATACCGACATGGCGTGTTTCATATTCCAAAGCACATCCTGCAGAACAGTGAGCGCATGTTGAGGGAATACGGGAGAGTTCCCAGGCATTTGCAGAGTATTGGAAATCACTGCTTACCAAAGCACCGACCGGACAGACTGCAATACATTCACCACAGAATGTACAGTCTAAGGTTTGGGCATTTTTTGGAATAATCACAGAAGAATAACCACCGAATTTTACTTCAATAGCATCATCGCCTATAACTTCATTACATACATGTACACATTTTTCGCACATAATACATAATGCAGGGTCATAATTAATCAGTCCCCAGTGCTCCACTTTTCTGAGTTGGTCTTTTGCAGAAAATTCCTGTTGTGCTACGCCAAACTCCAAAGTCATATTTTGCAGATCACATTCACCTGATTTATCACAAACACCACACTCCAATGGATGATTTACATCATAGAGTTTCATGATATTTGTTCGTTCAAGCTCAAGCTCGGCAGAGTTTGTTCTGACTTCAATACCCTCTGTCGGAGGTGTGTTGCAGGAGAGAACAAGCCCGTCTACACCTTCTACCTCGACAGAACAGATACGGCATGAGGCACAGGGTGTTGTTTTAGAAATATAACACATGGTAGGAATGTAGATGTCATTTTTTCTCGCAGCCTGAAGAATTGTCTCCCCTTTTACTGCTGTAACATCTTTGCCGTCAATTTTAAAATTTATAATTTTATTCATTTACGACTCCCCTTATGCCTGTACCATTGCTATATAATAACAACGCATACATCTGTCAGCTTCACTTAAAGCCTGCTCCTGTGTAAAGCCAAGGTTTACTTCCGCATTATTATGCTTTCGCACTTCAACATCTAAAACAGAAGAGTGCTCACGAGGAAGACCCGGCAACCAGCCGGTAACTTTCTCTTTTTTATCATAAACTTTCAGTTTTACAAGATGATCTTCCATAATCTCATCATCAGTCAAGCTTACTTCACCGGTCTGCACATAACGAGCCATTACTGATGCTGCCCGCTTTGCCTGACCTACGGCATTGACAATCGTCATAGGACCATACTCACAGTCACCTGCGGCAAAAATACCTTTGCGTGATGTCATATAGTCTTTTCCGTTTGTCTTGATTGTAGCCCATGAAGTCATCTCTATTTCCCACTCTTCAGGCAGCAGATCCAAATCAGCCGACTGAGATACCGCAGGAATAAGATAGTCTGCTTCAATGGTATAAGACTCTCCTTCAATTTTTACAAGCTGCGCGCGTCCACCGTTTGGATCCGGAACAAGTTCAAACTTGTCAATCAGCAACTCTCTTAAAATATCATTTTCATCTGTCGTAATTTTATTTACAGCGGAGTGAAAAAGAAACTCAACACCCTCTTCAACTGCTTCATGGTACTCTTCATAGGTTGTATTGCGTATAATTGTCTTTTCATCACGACGGTAAATCATATAGACTTTTTTTGCGTTTGCCCGAATTGCACAACGCACAACATCCATTGAAGTAAATCCGCCACCGACACAGACAACCGTTTTACCTGTCAAGTCTACATAATCGGTTGTCAGCAGATTCTCTTCCTGAACCTCTTTTGGAATGGTAATACCGTATTTTTCATACAGATTGACACGGTCAAGAAAGTCAATTGCTCCCCAGTATCCCTTAATCTCAGGTCTCTCATTTTCACAACGTACCTTTTTGGAGATTCTGGTACCGACAGCTACCATTGTTGCATCATATTCTTTTTCAAATCTTCGCATATCATCAGCAGTAATTCTGGAGTTTGTGATAAAATTCACACCCATATCACGGACACATTCAATATCCTGATTGTATTTGTCAACAGGCATACGGTATTCGGGAACACCGACAGCCACTTCACCGCCTAAGACAGGAAGGTCTTCATAAACATCAACTTCTATTCCCTCTGCAGCAAGATAATAGGCAGTTGTGAGTCCTGCAGGACCTGCACCGATAACAGCAACCTTTTTATCAATCGGCGGTTTTTTCTCCATAGGATGAAAAAAGCTGTATTCATGATCGGTTTCCCAGTCTGCACCCAAACGTTTAAGTGCCATAATTGAAATAGGCTCATCAAGATTGGTTCTTCGACAGGCATCTTCACACGGATGCGGACAAACACGCCCACATGTATGTGCAAGCGGCATGGTCTGGCGTGTCGCTTCCAGGGAGTCGTCAAAACGCAAGTCTCTTACACCCTCAATATATCCGGGTATATCAACATGCGCAGGACAGGCGTCCGTACACGGTGCCGTTATTTTTGCTATATAACCGATTTTTTCATCATAATGTTTTGATTTTTTCTTTTCATTGATACACTCAAGAAATGTATCTTCAAAATGATTCATCAAATCAAGTATAGGATTTGGAACTGTTTTTCCAATCTCACACTTAGAAGTTATCTGCATACTTTTACCGATCTCTTTTAAGTGGTCTAAATCAGCTAATTCACCTTCACCACGAGCAATTTTATCAAGCTGGTCATATAAAATACGGCCACCCCATCTTCCAGGAGCACATCTTCCGCATGCTTCTGAATAGACTTGATACTGTGCAGCATATTCCATCGCAAGACGGATAACATCTACATCCTCATGAAACAACGAAACACCATCCCAGCCGATAAAAGCTTTTGAATCACGGTGATCATCATATTGTGCCGGTAAATTATAAGCTGATTCCTCCCACTCTTCTTGGGGTTTGCCAATATTATTAACAAGCTCACCATTCCAAGTAGAAAAATATACTTTGCTCACATTCAATCCCTATTTTTTCACTACGATAGTCCAGTCGACTTCGTTAAATTTTAATGAGTTATACAGTTCATACCCACACTCTTTTACCAAATCAGCACTTCTTTGAATCGGAGAAAAATCTCCTATTTCAAAAAGAAAAATCAAAGTCTCGGCAGGCTTGTGTTTCTCTTGCAAAATCTCTTTCATACGAGGTTCAAAATTATCTTTTAAGTGTCTTAAATCATATCTTTTCATTTTATTTCCTCACTCTTCTCTTGGCTTCGTACGAAAACTTTTATTGATATATTTACTTCACTTAAAAAAGTAAAGCTCTTTACTTTTTTTAAGCTAATCATCTATCAACCTCACCAAATACAATATTTGTAGTACCAATAATAGATACAACATCCGGAATGTAGTGACCCGGTAACAAGTCGGTTAAAATTCCGGTATGCCAAAATGACGGTGCACGGAGTTTGAGTCTGTACGGATAAGGACCACCTTGGGAATTGATGTAGAACCCAAGCTCCCCTTTCGGTGACTCTGTCGGTACATAGACTTCTCCAACCGGCGGTCTCATTCCCTGTGTCACAAGAACAAAATGCTGCATTAACGAGTAGTTTTGAGTCATGATGTCAATTTTCGGTGCCGAAATGTATTTCGGAGCATGTGCCATCAAGTCAGTCTGCCCGTCTTTTTCGCATTTTTCATACATCTCTATACACTGGTACAAAATCTTTGCACTTTGACGCATCTCTTCCATATAGATACGGTAACGGGCAAAGTTGTCACCTTTGTCTGAAAAAGGAACATCAAACTCCACTTCATCATAGAGTTCATACGGCTCTTCTTTACGAATATCCCATGCAACACCAGAAGCTCTGAGCATTGGACCTGTACATCCCCACGAAAGTGCCATCTCTGTAGAAATCACTCCCACCTCTTCCATTCTCATCAGCCAAATACGGTTAGAGTCCAAAAGGTCTTCATAATCTTTGATATTCTGCGGCAGTTTGTTTAAAAATACTCTCAACTGGTGTAAAAATCCATCCTGCAGATCAAGAGGTACACCACCTATACGAATTGCCGCATGTGTCAATCGTGCACCACAATAGCCTTCGATAATATCCATCAGGTATTCTCTTTCACGGAAAGCAAAAAGAAAAACCGTCATCGCTCCGATGTCAAGTGCCGTCGTTGCCAACCAAAAAAGGTGAGACATCAGACGGTTGATTTCCAAAAGAAGCATACGAATGACTTTTGCACGGCGAGGCACTTCAAGCCCGATGAGTTTTTCAACAGCCAGAGCAAAGCCGTAGTTGTTTGAAGATGATGCGATATAGTCCATACGGTCTGTTGTCGGCATAAACTCGTTATAAATCATGTTTTCAGCCATCTTCTCCATACCACGGTGCAAATACCCGATATCAGGATGCGCTTTTACAATCTGTTCCTGTTGCAGATGCAGCATTAAACGCAACTGCCCGTGAGCAGACGGATGCTGTGGACCAAAGTTTAATATCAGTTCATTGTCATCTCTATCAAATGTTATATTTTCAAAAAACGGTGTTAATCTGTTTTTTACCTGTGCCATATTTTATACCACCTTATCTTTGCGGATCATCAATAACTACTGATGACTCTTTATCAAGTTTTTTGATGAGGAAAACGCCGCCTTCTTCCTGATACGAATGCGTCACTGCCGGTTCGTCACCGGTAATTTTTGTACCCTTTGGAACTTCATGCCCAAGACGTGCAAAACGCTCAGAATCATATCTGTCCACTCTTGCAGTATCACGAAGTTCAGGTCCTATGATGTCACGCGCTTCTTTTCCATAAATTTTATCTACTTCATACCATGCTGCAAACTCATCCCCTTCAAGAGGATAGGTTTTTAAAAGAGGATAGCCTTCCCAGTCATACGGCATTAAAATTCTTTTCATAAACGGATGGTTGTTCGCTTCAATGCCAAACATGTCAAACATTTCACGTTCACTCCAGTCAGCACTTCTGAAAAGCTTTTCAACACTGTCAACCGCCTCTCCGTTTTTAATGAAATATTTCACACGGATACGCTTACGCTTCGTCATTGAAAGCATCTGATAAAAAATCTCAAATGTATCATCTTTTGCCAGCCAGTCAATGGCAGACATTTCTGAAAGCTGCGTATATGCCAACTCATCGCGCATCAACTCAAGCACACCGTAAATATCATGCGCATTGATGTATATAACCATTTGTTCCACTTGAATATAGGCCTCTTTGACTTCAAACTTTGCTTTAATCGCCTCTAAGTCTGCAGCAAAAATCTCATCTTCTTCTACCGCTGTTTTTGGTACCTGTGGCGCTACATAAAATCTGTCTGTATAGTATGCTTTTGCCTGTACATTGTCTTTAGGTTTATACGCTCTCATATTACAGTAACCTCTTTGCTTTTTGTGCTTTTCCCGCTTTGTTCGCACGAATTTTCTTTTGTAACAACATCACACCGTACTGCAGTGTTTCAGGACGCGGCGCACAGCCCGGAAGATACAGATCAACCGGAATAATTCTGTCACATCCCTGCACTGTCGCATAGGTATTGAACATTCCGCCTGTATTTGCACATGAACCCATAGAAATAACCCATCTCGGCTCTGTCATCTGGTCATACAGACGTTTGATGAACTCTGCATGCTTTTTGGTAAGGGTACCGGCAACTATCATAACATCCGCCTGACGGGGACTTGCACGGAAAATTGTTCCGTAACGGTCAAAGTCAAATCGTGAAGCACCTGATGCCATCATTTCAATACCGCAACATGCAAGACCGTATGTTAATGCCCAAAGAGAATTGGAACGTCCCCAGTTTACAATTTTATCCACACTTGTCAGTGCTATCGGTAAACCACCGTCCTGTGTATAATTTACTTTATGTTGTGCCATTCCAGCGCTCCTTTTTTCCATGCATATACAAAACCTATTGCCAATAACAATATAAACATTATCATTTCAGCAAAACCGAACCAACCAAGCACTTTAAAATCTACTGCCCAAGGAAACATAAATACTATTTCCACATCAAAAAGCAGAAAAAGCAATGCAAACAGATAAAACTGCGGTGATACCCTGTTTGGCTGCTTAGTAATTTCAGGTCCACATTCATACACTGAAAGTTTGATTTTTTCACTGTCTTTACGTGCCAATGCACGACTCGCCAATCGGGCGACGACAGTTGTTGTAATAAACGCACCAAATGTTATAACAAAAAGTACAAATACCCCAAAATACGGATTTGAAGTCACTATATGCTCCATATAACCTACCTTTTATTTTAAAAGTCATATTTATTAAAAATATAACTAGTTTTTATATTTGTTTTCTAACGATGAAAAACAGTTTTTGTTGCAAACCTATTTTCATTTGTTACTAGAAAAAACAGTTACTGCACTATAGCAAAATGAATATTAAAAAAAAGTTTTGTGGGGAATAACTCATACCAAATGTCACTTATCGCAACACTGATACGAGTAAAGATTTTGTTAGTTTAAAAGAAGCTTTAAAATTATTTGTTTAAAAATCCCATAGATTTCTCACTGTCGAAGTTCGCATCTTTTTCACGCTTGATTTCATCAATAAAATCATCAAGCGTAAAGAGCGGGTTCTCCCGTACAGCGACTTTATAGGCTGTGTTTTTGATTATAAGACTGATTTGTCCTCCTGTGAGAGAATATTCCGCAAGTGCTTCAACATTGAAGTTTTTCTCATAAGGTGCTTCTTTTGGTAACATTTTTTTCCAAAGTTGTACCCGTTGCTCTTTGTCCGGTTTTTTAAACTCGATTTTATAGTTAAATCTTCTCGAAAATGCTTTGTCTATGTTTTCAAGCAGGTTTGTCGTTGCTATGAGCATTCCTCTGAAGTTCTCAATCTGTTCTAAAAAGATATTTTGCATCTGATTATGCATTTGATCTGAACCTGTGATATTGCCACTGCTTCTTGCACCCAGAAACTGGTCTGCTTCATTGAGTAACAGTATCGGTTCTGTCTTTGTTTTTTCGCTGAGTTCATAAAAAGTATCAAAGATTTTACGGACATTTTTTTCACTCTCTCCAACATACATGGAGAGTATTTTTGAACAGTCAAATGCCAGTACCTGACGCTTTAATGATTTTGCCAGGGAGTATGCTGTCATGGTTTTTCCCGTTCCTGCCGGTCCGTAAAAAATTATTCTGGCATCTATACCGCTTTTTTTGTCTTTGATACCCCATTTTACAAGACGACTCACAACCTCTTTGTCCACCTGTTTCATCAGGTTTTCAAGCGTCTCTTTTGTTTTTACATTCAGTACCACATCATCCAAAGATGTGTCCGGCTCTACCAGTTCAAAAATATCCTGTTCTTCTACCAAAGCATTCAGTTTTAAGCGTGTTACTTTTTTTGTTTTCTGCGGATGAATAATTCTTTGCAAAACATCGTCTACTATATAGAAAGAACGGCTGATTCCGCCAAAAGGATTCAGCATCTCTTCATAATCAATAATTCCGTTTTTGAGAAGATTCGATCCCTCTTCGAGTAAAGAACGATTTTTAATACGCTCATATTCATCAAGCGAAATCAAATCTATCAGCGTATTCATTTCCCGCAGTGAGGAGTCAGTCGATCCGTATTCTTCACGAAGCAGTGCAATAAAAATCACCTGCTCATAGTTGCTCATTTTTTTCTGTTTGAAAAATTTGTCCAAAACAAGATTTTCAGAACTCTGTTTGACCCGTTCTTCTATACGATTTTCAAGCAGTTTGAGTTTGTTTTGCAGTCTGTCTATCCCCAGAGAGTGCTCATGTACATTTTGACGTATCACACTCATTTTCTGATAGAGTTCAATTCGAAAAAACTGATCCTGCAGATACTCAAGATGGTCAGAATAGGGCTTCACCTCAGGCAAATCCAAATCCAGTGTTCCGTCTTGTAAAAGTTTTAAAAAAGCAGGAGTGAGCCCTACTGCAGTATTTAAAAGTTCAAGCGGGGTCACATCTGCTATTTTTACAGGGGTAAAGCTTTGCTGATGCAGCCATCCGAGTTCAAGAAGACTTTTGAGTTCTCTCAAATGCTCCAGGTGTGCATAATTTTCACTCTCGTACAAATCCTGCAACAAATCAAGCACCAAAACATCATCCTGCCCTTTCATATATCTGTGTGCTATATACTGCAGTATTTTGGCTTCATTGATACTGCATTTTAAATGTATGAATATTTCCGATTTTTCAATCTCTTTTTCGTTTAAAAAGTTAACTAATGTTTTCAATTATTTCCTTAAAATTTATACCCTAAACCGGCTGACACAAGGAGTGCTCTAGAGTTACTGAATGTACCGTCTACTCCATTGATATTAGGAGGGGTGGTAACCGTTCTGTCTTTTTTTATGGAATAGAGTGCCGATAAACCTACATCCATTCTATCATTTATTTGATAACGCCCGCCAAACGAAAAGGAGTATGCATTGCTTCCCGGTGATTCAAAGTTGAGTGTTGATTCCGGTGTTGGTGTTTCGTCATATATTGCACCTACTCTTAATGTTATATCATCCAATTCTTGCGTTATACCCAAACGAAACGTGTTTGTATCTTTCCAGTTTTTAGGTTTCGGATTATCAAAAGCAGCAATCAAAACCGGGTTTGTCAGGGATCCGTCATACTCAAAATCAAGAGACTTGTATGCTGACCAGTATGTTTTTTCATACACAACTTCTACCGTTGTTTTTGTCTTCTCAAACGTATAGGCTCCGGCCAACATCAATGTTGCAGGTAAAGGAATACTCACACTTGCCTCACCATTGTACGAACCGGCAGGAATAGCTCCCCCCAATGCAGCCGTTGAGGAAAGCACAGCACTTCCTTCTACCGTCAAATTTACATTCGAACGGTATGTGGCAGCCAACTCCAGTGCTTTTGTCGGGTGGTATGACAGGGCAAGATTGTACCCGAAATCCAAAGAGCTTCCTTCAAGATCACGGCTGATATAGGATGTTGCCAAAGGAGATGCATTGACAATTGCGCTTTCACTGCTTTTTACAACCCCGTTTGTATGCACCGCTCTAAAACCAAATGCAAAGGCCAGGGTATCTGTGATTTTATACGCAACACTCGGGCTCACTTCTACAATCTTTAATGTAAACTCCTGAGAAACAAGTTTGGCAGAACCCTCTTCCCACTGTCTGCTCAGTCCGGCAGGCACAGTGACACTCAAACCGACACGTACACCGTTTTCACCGAGCTTTGGAGAGACATAATGAAGCGAAGGAAGAATAAAAGTCTGTTTTTCAGAATTTAACTCTTCTGCACCTGTCAAAGTTTTTGCATAGGTCCCTTTAAAATGTGTAGAACTCAATCCCACATACATCAAATCTGCTTCAATATGCTGGGCATCCTCCATAAAAACCATATTTGCCGGATTGTCATATGCTGCATCCGCATTTTTTGTATGGGCAACATTTGCTCCGCCAAGGGCTACAGAGTTTGTAGAAGTTTCAGGGATTTTATATCCGCCCGCCATAAGGATTGAAGCTGTCACGAGTGACAGGAACGCTGTTTTTTTCATATTTTTCTCTTTTTTTGTATTTTTATGCCGACAATACTATCTTATTTTTCCTCAAAAATCTATAAAGTATATTATTGAATCCGGAATCGGTACTTCAGAGCCGACTACTCACAAAACGAATACAAAAGCTTTATCTCCTCAGCCCATATCGTCTCATCTATTGTCTCAAGTATCAACGGAATGTTATTCATACGTTCATCATTCATTATAAAACGAAAAGCATCCAGTCCTATTTCTCCTTTTCCCAGAGAGTGATGTCTGTCCACTCTGCTCCCCAAAGGCGGTTTTGAATCATTCAAATGCATACCGCTCAAATACTCAAAGCCGACAATCTCGCCAAACTCTGTCCAGGTTTTATCATAGGCTTCTCGCGTACGAATGTCATACCCTGCCGTAAACATATGACAGGTGTCTATACAGACACCGATTCTTGATTTGTCTTTTATCTTATCTATAATATATGCCAGATGTTCAAACCTGTACCCAAGGTTACTGCCCTGCCCTGCTGTATTTTCTATCACTGCTTTAACATTTTGTGTCTGCTCAAGAGCGAGATTGATTGATTCGGCAATAACATCGAGACATTTGTTTTCTATGGTCTGCAGCAAATCCGCATCCTCTTTTTGTTTCTTTGTCAGTTTTGCCAGATGACTGCCGGGATGAAAGTTGAGTTTGTCAAGACCCAAAGCATCACACCGTTGCAGTTCATCTATAAAAGCTGCTCTTGATTTTTCAAGTTTTTCAACTTCAGGGTGTCCCAGATTTATCAAATAACTGTCATGTGGCAATACATGTTTTGGTAAAATTCCACTCTCTTGCAAAGCAGTTTTAAATTTTTGTATTGTCTCGGCATCAAGCGGTTTTGCAACCCACTGTCTCTGATTTTTTGTAAAAAGGGCAAATGCTTTTGCTCCAATCTCCTGCGCATTTTTTGGAGCATTATAAACACCTCCGCTTGCGCTTACATGTGCGCCTACATATTTATGGCATGTCATCTGTTGAGTTCCTTGATTTTAATAAGTATATGATTTTTTTTGTCTTTAAAATAAATTTCCTGAGAGTTTACCCTATATTTTATATCTACATCTGAAGTTTTTATTCTTTGTATAAATCCGTTATCTTTTTTTAAGCTGTTTTTACCATTGTATATTGCCCTGCCTAAAAGAATATTTTGCAGTAAAGAAGAAGGATATGCCGAGGAGAGATACTCTGCATTAAAACTGTTTTTACTCATACATCCCTCGTCCACACAAATCAAATGATTGATATGAATACGTTTGTACACATGTCCTGCTACAAAAAGTTCTAATTCGATGGCATCTTCAGTATGTCGCAGATACCCAATGTCTGAAAACTTCAGTTTCGGTGATTTGATTGTTACTATTTTTGCACTTGTATGCTGATAGTCTTTTATGCTACAGGCAGAAAACAGGACAAGAAGAAGTATTAAAAAATATTTCATCTATTTTTGAAGAAATTTTCCGCATTTTTTTGCTGCTGTTCCACCAAACTCTTTAATCTCACGTGCTGTGCCGTTTTTTGCAATGACCTGTCTTTTGCACTCATCTTTTGCAATGCATTCCTTGTTTTCACAGCCTATATCTTCCGGTACCTGTGCCATATCCGCTTTCCTTATTAAAATGATTTGACGAAATTATAATATATTTTTGTCAATTTGCAATACTTCTAAAAAATTTCTTTTTTCTCTGCTACTATTAAATTATGAAAATCCATATTGACATCGACTGCTTTTTTGTCAGTGCAGCTCGTATAGTTGAGCCTTCTTTGGCACACAAACCTGTTGCCATCGGCGGAAGAAGCGATACAAAAATATTTACCAAAGACGCAAAGAACCAGAGAGTCAATTTTGAAAATTCCGGTTCCTTTGTACCGACTTTTTATAAAGCCTATGAAAACGAGGATGACCTAAAAAGTTTTCAGGACGAAGACGGACGTATCCGGGGTATTCTCACAACTTCGAGTTATGAAGCCCGTGCCTATGGCATCAAAACCGCCATGAGTATTCGTGAGGCATTACAACTCTGCCCGCAACTCATCATCAAAGCACCCAATATGTCTTTGTATCAGGAGCTTTCTCACAGACTCCATGACTTTCTGGCACGCAAAATTCCGCTGATTGAGCAGGCATCTATTGACGAATTTTACGGAGATGTAAGCGGATGGGTCAAAGATGAGGAGATTCCCGAATTTATAGACGGTCTGAGACACGAGATAAAAAAAGAGTTGCAGCTGCCGGTCTCCATCGGTGCCGCATCCACACGCTACATCGCGAAACTCGCAACAAGCTATGCCAAGCCTTTTGGATGCAAAACGATTACAAAATACGAATTTGACAGATTTGTCAATCCCATCAAGGTAGAAGATTTCGCAGGCATAGGCAAAAGTATGAAAAACAAACTGCACAGTGCACAAATCAAAACACTCGGAGAACTGCGAAAAAGACAGGGAACTCTGGAGTCATGGGGACCCTATGCAAAAGAGCTCTATAAACGTGTCAACGGAGAAAGTGATGCGCAGATTAAAACGACCCATCAAAGAAAATCCATCGGAATATCCAGAACTTTTGATCCGCTCTACGACAGAGCAGAACTGCTGAGACGGGTGCACATTCTTGCCAGACACCTCAGCTTTGCCATTATAAAGCTTCAGGTCGTTCCCACTGTTTTTCATTTGGGTATTGCCTATGAAATGCATCAAAAATCTCACAAAAACATCTCTCTGGCAGAAATATTTACCGAAAAAAAGTTTGATGCCTTATGCATTTCTCTTTTTCATGCGGCTGACATTCACAAGCGCCTTTGTGTCATTCGTTTGAGTATCAACTGTTCAAGTTTTACGAGAGATTCAAAAAAAGAGCTCTCGCTTTTAGGCTTTGAAGAAGAAAGAAAAATGTATATGCTTACATGTAAAGCACAAAAACTGCGTGAAAAATACGGTATGGATGCACTCAGGTTTGCAAGTGAACTCTAAAATCAACATCATAATCTGAACTTATATTTTAAAAAACAAAAACTACTTCGAAAAGTAACAATTATCATTATTTTTTCTTATTTTGTACTAAATTTCATTGTTTTTCACATACTTCAAATTAATTTAAGCTTCTCTTCCATACAATAGCTCAAATATCACAAAAATATCAAAAAAGAGTGTAGGGAATGTGATGATTATATTTGTTTATTTTATAATTATTGCTTCTGTTCTCTCTTATATTGATAGTAAAAAAAGAGTTATTCCGGACAGAATTATACTTCCGGCATTTGCAGTATTGGTTATTTTAAAATGGTGGGATGCAGACTTGTCTGTATATGATTTATATGCGGTCTTAATTGTACTTGTCATATTTATCATCCCTGTTATTTTAAATATGGCTTTTGGCGGCGGTGATTTGCGATTTGGTGCCTTTTGTGCCCTTTTTGTAGGTTTGCCCCAGGTCGGGTATTTTATCATATTTTCAGGGCTGATACATCTCGTGATTTTAGCTGCTCTGAAAAAGAAAAGCTATGGTTTTGCTCCGGCTATGAGCATTGCCGCAATACTGAGTTATACAATAGGAAAATTATGAGAAGAGGTTCTGCAGCACTGGTACCATTGTTCCTGGCAATTATGCTGCTGTTTTGGTTTATCTGGTTTATGGGCGGGGAGAGTGACAACCTGCACAAAGTCAACCAGTTGGAAAATCTGCAGCATACGCAGGAGCGTCTCATCATTGCAGCCTGTCAAAAGAAACAGGAGCTTTATGACGCAAACAGAAGTCTCACTGATGCGCAGTTAAATGAAAAAGTGAGTCAATACATTCATAATATTATGGTGTTAAACAACATAGATGAAAACTAAACAAGGGGAAAAAATGAAAAAAATCATACTTTTAAGTCTGTTTGTACTGACACTGGTACTCTCGGCAAAGACAACAACAAATGTAACGTTGCAGACACCGTATGAAGCAGAGGACGTACAAAATGACTATGGTGACAAAATTATGTACCAGAATATCAAAATCAATACGCAAAATTTTAAAATCAACAATTTTTGGGGAAAATTTTCAGATGCCGCACAGGACCAGTCCAATTTTACAAACATTGCAACTGCCGCCAATGTCAAACTAACTATAAAAAATGTCTTTACATGTAAAGACGGCGGATTGCCGGAAGAAGGCTGTTCAGGGCAAAAACCGTTTTTGATTAATGATGGAACTTTAGCTAACCCTGAACTACAAAAAGATGCCATGGGACAAGTTTTGCCTGCAGGGGAATACAGAATTCCTTTTGATTCCGCACAAAATTATGATGCTAACCATGATGATGCTTTTTATGCTTTGGATGTTTTTCGAGACGGCAAATATTATCAAGATGACGGCACAGATGATTATAAGAATGAAAAGCCAAAAACTTTTTTTGGTTATTTGGTACAACTGATAAAGACCTATTTTTCTCCGCAAAATGATACAACTGTAATATCTGCTTTGACACAAAATACCGTTGAAGCAAGAAACAGATATATGGCAAACATTATTTTTGGTCTGCAGCAAGACTACCGTATAAAAAAAGAATCTGCCATAGATACAAACAGCATCAATCAGGCTTCTGCTACGAAACAGCCATCATTGCTTGATTATAATGCCCTAATGATAAATGACACGACAGGATGCGACGGCATCTTTTTCACTTTTAATCCAGACAGCCTTACATGTAAGTTTCAAAATTTCTTTGGTATGAGCCAGTGGATGCCGTTTTTTGGAAACGGCGCCAGTTTACTGGGTAAAAACTCTAACAAGTCCAGCATACAGTCAGACTCTGTTTTAGAAGACACAGAAACAACCCTGCTGACACTTGCAAGCAAACTGGACAATACCAATTATGTACAGCCTAAAATTGATCAAAACACAGGAAGATTCCCTGTTCTTAGCGAGGTTTTTAAACCGATGATATTCATGGCAAAGTCCATGTTTCGCTTTTTCTTTGGAGAAAATTCAAAAACACTCACAGAAACTGTCAGCGTCAACTTTGATTTTACAAATCATATGCCTTTGACATTTATGCAGGTACAAAACGGCATAGTAAAAGGCTTTGAATATTTTAAACTTTTAGGCATTGAAAGTGTCTATGGTACAGAGGTACAATCCTGTAAAGTAAAAGATGAAAAAGGAATCTTTGGCTGGCGTTCATCATATCAGACATTTACACAAGGAGTTCCAACGGACACAACATTGGATGGTGGAAAAACTCGAAAGAGATGTGCTGATGATTCGGCTGTATCTGCGTACAACCTACTTTCACGAACATCTGAAACATACCATGACCATTGTTTGTATGCACTTCCATGGAATTATTCAACACAAACAGAATATACCATTCACGTATCTACTGAAGATTGGCTGGACTGGTGTAAACGCAATCAAGGCAGACAAAAGAAAGGTTTGTTTGGAAGGATAATTGACACTTTTACAAATATTGTGAGTATTTTATCGGGACACTCTTCCAATGGAGCCGATTATGATACGCAACTTGACAATCTATTGGACAAGAATGATTATAGCGTTGTCGAATACAAAGAAAAAGTACACAAAGGCCTTATCCTGCATTTGAAAAAGATAGATATTGAAGATATTAACGCAACAACAGCGGGGACAACAACAGAGTTTGAAATCATTAAAGTCTCACGAGAGCGTCAGAACAGGAATGATCAGAGTAACAACCAAAACAACAGCCAAAACAGTAACGGTCAAAACGGAGGAATGCATTAATGATAATCGCCTATGTATCAAAAGTAGACAAAGAGTGCTACAACGATTTAAAAGACGAGTTTACAGATGTTAAAAACTTTAACTCCATCAGTGACTTTATCAGCTTTTATGCGGCAAGCAAAAACCGTGATGTGGTACTGCTCTATCGTGTAGAAAACCTCGAAGACATAGAAAAAATCTCCGACATCCACTTTAACAATAATATCTACATGATAGTTGTCGGTAAAAATGATACAAAATTTTCTCTGCTTG
Source organism: Sulfurimonas sp. SWIR-19 (assembly GCF_020410885.1). Classification (GTDB taxonomy): domain Bacteria; phylum Campylobacterota; class Campylobacteria; order Campylobacterales; family Sulfurimonadaceae; genus Sulfurimonas; species Sulfurimonas sediminis. Next base: position 1,998,209 of record NZ_CP084578.1, read on the forward strand.
CAGGAAAAATCGGTGTTGATGTCTACCTCAGCGAAGAAGAAGCCGACTCAGGGCTCATTACAAATCTCATCATAAAGTCGCAAAGCATTATAAAAGCACGACGCGGCAACAGTAATATTTCTGTTTTTACCGGTATAAACGGTGGGGTCGGGACAACAACCATTGCCATGAACCTTGCAAAAACACTGGCACAGGACCATCCGGAAAAAAATGTTCTTTTTTTGGATTTTGCCTATACAAAAGCGGTCTCAAATCTCTTTTTTAATTACCCGCAGCCAAAAAAAACCATTGTAGACATCTCACATGTGCAGAATCTGGATATGCAGGAACTCTTTGAAAACGGTCTGGAAAAACTAAATGACAATCTTTACTTTGTACCGGGTATGCAAAAACATACTGACAGAGAAGAGTTGGAGAAGCCTGAAAATATACAGATGTTTTTAAATTTCATCATGTTTATCAAAGAAAAATTTGATTTTATCATTATAGATGTAGGTGTTTTTGAAGATGTGGATTTAGAGGTGGATATACAGGAAATCGCCGACAATATTTTTGTCATTACAGAATTTTCCATTCCCTCAATGTCTATTTTGAAAACCTATATCGACATTATAGACAAAAGCGGCTGGTATTCCAAAACACATATCATAGCCAACCGTTCAGACTCTTACGGAAGTGTTACACATGAAGAAGCGAGGAAAATACTCTCAAAAGGCTTAAAGCATAACTTTGAAATAGGCTTTGCTCTGCCAAATGATGCCTTGCATCTGCGAGAGTGCTGGAATGAAGCACAACTTGTATGCGATGAATACCCTGATGCTCCTTTTATGCTCAAACTCAAAGAGTTTGGAGAACATTTTTTTATTCATGACGGTGCCCTGTATGAAAATGCACACAAAAACAAAGAATCTTTCTGGAGCAGAGTAAAACAATGGCTTTAAAAGAAAAAATCAAAGAACGCCACAGCAACACAAAAGAAAAAACAGAAGTAAAAAGCAACACTTCCTCTGTCCATATTGAGGAAAACCTCTGTACTGAATTTTGTTTTCCGCTTATCTACAGAAATGAGGAGTATTTTCAACTTGCCTGCTCTATTTATGATGCTTTTGTAGAAAAACTCAATATTAACGGGCAACTCACAGAAAAAATGATACGTGAGGTGGTTACCAAACACATATCTGATTTTACACTGCCAAAGCCTGCACTTAAAACAGAGATAGCCGACTTCATCATAGACAATCTGCTCTATTATGGTCCCATCTCAACGGTGATGCGTCTTGCCGGACAGGGGCTCAATGATATTTTGGTCAATACCAAAGACTATATTGATGTCATTTACAACGGACAGACCATAGCAACGCCTTTCAAATTCAGAAGCGAAGAAGACCTCCGCCGTTTTATCAACAGAATGCTGATGGTCTCCAACAGAAAAATAGACGAATCACATCCTATTGCCTCGGCAAAACTGCCGGACGGTTCCCGTATAGAGATACAGATTCCTCCTGTTTCTGCAAACCTTGACAGTGACGGGAATCCCGGCTCCTATGTAACGGTGAGAAAATTTCGCGAGATTCCTCTGCTTTTTGAGACACTTATAGACTCAAATATGATAAATTTAAAAATGGCCTATTTCCTTGTAAAAGCAGTCAAAGGAAAACTCAATATTGTCGTCTCCGGTGGTACTTCAAGCGGAAAAACAACTTTTTTAAATGCTATAACCAGATTTATTGACGAAGGCGATCAACTCCTTACCATAGAAGATACAAAAGAGATGAAACCGCAAATGCCCTGCCATGCCATCCGTTCTTTTGAGGCACGTCCTCCAAACGAAGAGGGTGCCGGTGCCATAACCATAGAGAGCCTGTTGCGTACGGCTTTGCGTTCAAGTCCAAGGCGTATCATCGTCGGGGAGTGTAGAGGTCCCGAGATTGTTACCATGCTCAATGCTATGAATACGGGACATCCCGGTTCCATGACAACCATTCATGCGGATGACACCAAAGAGGCAATTGTGCGTATTGAAAACATGTTTTTAGAAGCCCGTCCGACGGCAAATATGACCTTTGTGCGTTCGCAGATTATCTCTGCAGTTGACTTAATCATACAAATTGTCCGTTTTCCCGACGGAACAAGACGGATTGTAAAAATATCTGAGCCGGAAAAACGAATAGAGGAAAACGGTGTGGTTTCCATGCTGGATCTGTTTGAATTTCAGCGTAATGCAAACAGTGACAATCCGATGGATTCAAGCGGAAACTTCAAAGCGGTTTCAGGCTCTTCACGAGCTATTTCAAAAATGATGCAAAACGGTGTGACTATGGAATCACGTATATTTGACAACGACTATGTGGTAAGCAAAGAGATGCTCACAAATGAGCTTAATGCCTTTCATCCCAAAAGAATGTGCGGATGGAAACAGAATTATATGTCAGAGATTATTCAAGCTTCGTATATCTCAGGAAAAAGCATATTAGAAAGATGGCCGAACTTAAAATAATGACTCCTTTACACATAGACATACTGCTTATTTTTGTTATCACTTTCAGTGCCACTGCCCTGGGCTATATTCTTTTTGTAGAATACCGGCGTACAAAACACATCAACTACATTAAACATGTCATATCACTTGTAGATGTTAATGAAGAAGATATTTTGCAAGAGAAGGATCAAGAGAGCAGGAATACATTCAAAAACAAAATAACCACACTGATGCTGCAAACAGGATTCAGCTTTTCTCCCTATATATTTGTGCTGATATTTATTGTGTTCTGTCTCTTTGCAGGTTCTCTTTTTGCACTTTTTTTACGCCATTGGAGTGGTTATGTGATAGGAATTCCTTTTGGTGCTTTTATATTTTACATGATTGTACAGACCATTATAAGCAGCAGGAAAAAAAGATTTAACAAAGCCCTGGCTGTGGCTATTTCTGTACTTGTAAAAATGATGAAAAACGGCATAGGATTTGAGCAGGCGCTCAGCAAGTCTGTTGCTGTATCCGGCTCAAAACTCTTTCGTGATATTTTTGCAAAATTCTTTCAGGAAAAAAACACTATCGGAGAGATGGAGGCCTTTACGAATTTATACCAGTTTGTACATTCCAAAGAGCTTCGTATCTTTGCACTTGCAATCAAAATAGGAAGAGAAAGCGGCGGACAGTTTTCAAATACTCTGGAAAAAGTTGAAAAAACAATTACATACAGAGAAAAGATGCAGGAGAAAGTAGATGTCGTTACAAGAGAAGGCAGTGTGGGTTCTTATGTTGTTGTCCTCATTACCATCTTTTTGTATTTTTCACTCAACGGAAATTTTGACGGAAAACTGCACCACTACTTTATGGAGTCCGAGTACGGAAGATTTCAGCTTTTAGGCATTGCTCTTTGGGTATTTACCGGAATTATGATTAACAAAATGCTGACAAAGGTAAATAAATGATGGAAATGTTTGCCACTGCCCTTTTAATAATTTCTCTTGTTGTTCTTTTTTGGTATCTCATTTTGTATGTGTATGAACGCTATAAACACAACACATTTTTATCTGCTGTTTTTGCCACAGAAGATGACATCATTCTGAATGATAATTTCAGTGCAAAAAAAGCGGAATTCAAGCTCAAACTGCAAAGAGCAGGACTCAAGAAAAAGCAGTTTAACGAAATTGTCTTTGCCAGTGTTCTGGCGGGCGCCTCTTTGATTTCTTTACTCTTCTTTATGGATTTCAGTTTTTTAAACAAGTTCTTCTTGGTTGCAGGAGGGCTGAGCATAGCATTTTTTATGCCTTACCTGTATCTCGAAGAACAGATCAAAGCAAGAATCAAAAGAATAGAAAATGATTTGCCTATTTTTATAGATCTGCTTATCATCATTCTTGAAGGCGGCGGCGGTCTTAACAATGCCATAGACAAAGTCACCACAGAAGGAGAAAGTGTTTTGGGTCCGGACCTTTTGGCTGAGTCAAAAAAGTTTAAAAACGAGTTTATAACCTACTCAAGTGATATCGCATTTACAAATCTCGTCAACCGTACGGGAAGTGATGCCATCGCAACCATTGTCGGTTTTATGCGCCTCTCCGAGGAGACAGGAATCGGTGTGAAATCAATATTCGAAAATCAGGCACAGGAGCTTAAATCCATGGAGATGCTCAACATAGAGAAAAAGGCAGCAACAATGAATATAGGCATTACATTTGTAATGTTTTTATTCATCTTACCGGCAGTTATCGCAATGATAGCATTTCCAATGGCAGCAGATGCCTTAATGCCGGGATTTTAAAAGGGAGTAATATGAAAAATAGAAAAACAAGAATAATCATGGGAATCATGGTCGGATTGGTGCTTTTTAGCTCATCAGTAGCACTGCTTTTATACCTGAAACAGGAAAAAATGAAAGAAGACAAAGGAACAAAAGTTGAAGTTTATGTTGCGGCAAAAAAGATACACAAAGGAGATGTCCTCAATGCAGACTCTCTCAAAAAAGCCACTCTTTCCAAAAATTATATCACTTTTAATCCTTTGACAGACGCAGAGATTATAGGCCGGTATGCCAATGTCGATATTTACAAAGGTGAGCCTGTTCGTCCTGAAAAGATTGTTGCGATACCACCAAAAACCAAGCAGGAAGTAGAAACAAAAAAGAAAAAAGAAAAACAGGTACAGCCTCAAAAGACAGAGGCACCACAGCAGGTCACCAAAGACACACTCTCAGTTGCACTCTCTCTTTTTAGAAATCAGGACACATCTCTGCGTTCGGGAGATTTTGTAGATATAGCCTGTGCCATTCCTTCTACAAACAAAAAAACTCCGGATCTCTTTTACACAAAATATGTCGCTTTACATGTAAAGATAGACAGCTTTGTCACCAACGGAAACAGACAGACAAAACTTCTGAGCTACAATGAAAAGCAAATGGTTGTCAAAGCAGACAGTGTCATATTGCAAATGGCACCAAAAGAGATTAAAAACTTTTTGGCATATTACTACAAAACACAGGCACTCAACAGTAAGCGAGTCTATAACCTTCACAACTACGGAGGGCAGTTATGGATGATAAAAACACCCAAAGAGATTGATGCCAAACTGCAAAAACAAAAAGAACGTCTCCTCGTAGACAGAAAAGTGTTTAAAAAACAGAGAAAAAAACATGTACAAAGAGTGAAAATATCTTATGAAAACTAAACATAATTTTCGCAATGCCTTCGGTATGGGTCAGATTATGGCGATGCTGCTTGTCGTTCTGCCGACTTTGGCCTTTATCATAACACTGATGATAGACTACTGGAGTGTAATGCAAGAGGATTACAAACTCAAACTCATAGCCAATCAGACCTCTACTGTGCTTGACAGTGAAAAGGATCTCAGAAGCAATACTCTCAATGCAACACTCGATGCAGAAGTAGGAAGCAGACTGTGCCCAAAAGGAACAACCATAAGCTTTTCCGCTCCGGCAGATGCAACGCTGCCCGGACAGGTCATTGTTACAATAAAATATACCCATAACGGTCCCTATTTTAAAAACAAGACCTTAAGCACACAGATGCAAACCTATTCGTATCATGATCAAAACATATCAATCACCGGCACCTGCCAATAAAAAGGGGAAAAAATGAAAAAAATACTACTGCTGTTGGGAATTTGTCTGCATCTTTTTGCAAATGATATCCTTGTCTTTAACAATGAGTACCAGGTCCTACCCTTGCAAAAAAAGATCAAAAAACTCATAGTCGGTAACAGAGAAAATATTAACGTTTCTCTTTTGGAGAGTACGTCAAAAGGAAGTTTGCTTAAAATATTCGGTAAAAAAACGGGTAATACCTCTATTCTTATCATCTATAGGGACAACTCTATAGAAAATTATCATGTCTATGTGAATGAGAATCTCGGCTATATTCAAAAAATGATCAATATCATTGAGCCGAATCTCTCTCTCAGCATGGTCGGCAATGACTCTACCGTCATCACCGGTGTATTTAAAGATCCGCATGACAAAAAAAGAATTTATGAGATTTTGAAAAAAGGCGGTGTAGATACAGACAAACTGATGGATTTGACAAAAACACGCAGAGTCAACAAAATGATTCGTACAAAACTCTACCTCATTGCCGTAGACAACCAAAGAGCAAAAGATTTGGGTGGTGTTACCGGACTGGGATTTTTCAACAAATATGTCAATGCAACAGCCAATGCGGGTGCTGCAAATTCTGCAACATTCAGTGGTTTTTTACTTGACAACCTGGGAAATTTTACAACAGCAACCGGAAAATCCGTTCTTGCTACACTTAATTTTTTACAAACAAAAGGAGTTGCCAATATACTCGATGACACGGTGCTCATCACAACAGAAGACAAAAATGCAACCTTTCGTGTAGGCGGGGAGCTTTATATCCCGACAGGTATTATACAAAACACTGGAACAGCACCTACCATTCAGGTGACAGAAAAAGAGTACGGTCTTAAACTTACACTCACAAGCAAGTTTATGCAAACGGAGGGCTATATGCACATCAATGTAGATATTCAAGACAGTGCCATAGATACCAACCCTGCCAATAATGTTGCTCTAGGAGCCGGCATCTCCATTCCCTCTTTTATCAGTAAAAACATTCAGACAAATGTGGTTGTAAAATCTGAGCAGGTTATAGCACTCGGAGGTCGTCTGCACAGTGAAAATTCCAAAAGTGAAGAAAAAATTCCTTTGTTTGGAGATATTCCTTTACTGGGCGAACTTTTCAAGCATAAAGTTGAAAATTTAAACACAACAGATTTGATCTTTTTGCTTGTCCCTGAGATTGTGGATGCCAATGAAGAGATAGACGACACCGACTTTTACAAAAATTTTAAAGCGCAAAGCAGTGTTTTTCATGCAAAGGTGACTGATACTCCGAAAAAAACTTCCTATACAGAGCAAAAGACTATAGAAGCGGCACCATCCGAAGTATCACATATTTCATTTCCCGCTCCGATTATAATAGATGAAGAAGAAAGTCTGCAAACTCCGCCGGAAGAGAATGCCACACAACAGACACAACAGACACAACAGACACAACAGACACAACAGACACAACAGACAAAACAGACAGAGCAGACAGAGCAGACAGAGCAGACAGAGCAGACAGAGCAGACAGAGCAAAAGATAGCACAAAAAACACAAATAGCAACACAAAAGACACATGAACTTACATTGACAATGCCAAAGAAGAAAGAAACAGAAGTAAAAAAAGAGACAAAACCTTCTCTACAAACCTATGTTGTCAATACGAAAAAGATATTTCTCAGAGAAAAACCTGTTAACGGAAAGCGTGTCGATGTCTGGAAAGAAGGGCATAAATTTACATCAGACATCTCCAAAACAGTGAACGGTGCAAGCTGGTTAAAAGTAAAACAGGACTGTTACAGTACATGTAAAGATGTAAATGCAAGTGTATGGATTTCACAAAAATACACAAAAATACTATAAGCTAAGTTAATAATTGGTTTAAGTAAATATTATTTGCTTTTCTTATATAAAAGTGATATACTTATCACAACTTTATCACAAAGAAGGAGAGAATATGATCAAAAATCTATTCAAACGCATTAAGTCACAAAAAGGTATGAGCGGTGTTTTAGTTGCTCTTTTATTAGTAATCGTTGGTGTCGGTTTGGTTGCAGGAGTTTCGACTTTCCTCAACAATCAGGTCAATACTATTCAAACGAGTGCGAATACTGCAATTAACAATGCTGTTACTAACGCATCTGCTACAAACTAAAGGTTTTTACAGAGTTTTTTAAGACTCTGTAAAAACACCATGATACTTCTGCTTATAAAAAATTGAATTTTATATCCTCCAAAATGGACATTCTGATAAATAAATTCATCAGAGAGAAAAGTTATGCCTTGTCTTTATCTATTTTCAGGGTACTTTTTAACCTCCTGTTTTTATACACCCTTTTTTATATTTATGCTTCCATTGACTGCGAAATAACAGGCATAAACCCAAAATATTTAAAAATTTTAGTCATTATTGAAATCTTTTTATCTTTTTTTGTTCTCTTTGGATACAAGTATAACAGGGTTAAATATGCTTATGTTCTTTTAGGCATCAGTGTTCAGTATCTTTTGTTTAAAAATCAAGCTCCTGTTTTTGCACTCTTTTTTGTCAATAGCTTTTTATTGCTGCAACATCTTTTTTTGCCTTTGAATATCACATTTTCCGTAGACAGACTTTTATCGAAGAAACCTTTAAAAGTACAAACTGTCCAAAATTTCAACTACTATTTTCCTCTTTTTCTAATGGGTTTGATCTATTTAGACGGAGGAATAAATAAACTTTTTGATTCAGAATGGTCTTTTAATGCGATATATTTTTTCCAATTGGAGTACCCGTCCTTTGTTGATGCGTCTCTAAGTGACATCAGCAATAATTTTATAACAAATTTTTTAATTTCCCATCCTGGCATAACAAAACTTCTTTTAATGATAACAGTTGTGTACCAGCTATTTTTTATAGGAGTCATTTTTTTACGATACAGTATAAAAAAATGGTTTTTACTGCTTGGGGTAATGCTTCATGTGGGTATCATTATATTATTTCATTTTTGGATTGTTTCTCTTGCCGTTATAAGCTTGTATTTTATAGCCATTCCCCCAAAACACATCTATAAAATTTTAATTAGACTCAAAAAACCTTTGAAAAATAAACAGAAGATTACAGTTCATTTTGATACAAGTTGCTCAGTCTGTACACGGTATATCTATCTGATTAAAATCTTTGACTGGGTCAATAATATCAGGTTAATAGGAAAAGATTTATCAAATGAAAAAGATATTATTGTCTACATTAACAATGATTGCTTTCGAGGAGTTCATGGGTTTCAACAAATTTTTAAACATATCTTTTACTTTAAACCTTTATATTACCTCTTAAAAATCAACTTCATATATACATTTTCTTCTCTCATATACGATAAATTTTCCCTTATACGACAAAATGTTACATGTAAAGTTTCTAAGCCTATTCCTCAAGGGAATTATCAGGCATATAAATATTTTGTATTGTTCAATGTTTTTATAGCTGTTTTGCTGAGAGTTTTATCCGAAAATGATTTAACAAAACTAAGAAATTTCAGTCAAATAACAGGAACAGTACCATCGCTAACCGTCTTTTTAGCAGGTCAAAATCCTCCCATAGCAGTAGCCTATGTTTTTAGAGTTCGTGGAAAAGAGATACTGCCTTACAAAAAGAGAGAAGGGTTTTTGGGTGGGCATATTATCTACGGAAAAACATTTGAACTTGCCTATAACAGCAGGCTCAAAACATACACTCCCGATGAAATTAAAAAATTCAAATATATTCATTTTTTAGAAAATATTTCCACTGAAAATATAGAACTCTGTTTAAAAGGTTATGATTTTAGATATTTTGCAAATAGTGTTGATGAACTCATACAAATTAAAAAAGAGAGAATCATGCAATCAAAGATTATCAAATGCATTCCTCTGGACAGACAGTAAACAGCTTTATCTTTTCTTACTCAAACGTAACAGTTCAAAATCCTCCCGATGTTGACGAACTATTGTATCTAACAAAAAGCCAAGAAACAAAGACATTATAGCTATAAGCATAAGTCCAACAGCTAAGATTGCAGAGGGAATGAGCGTTATATATGCAGTTCTTATAAACTCTAAAATGACAGGGATACCGACTATAAGAGAGAGGATAAAAAAGAGTGTAGCAAAAGCAGTAAAAAACGCCAACGGTTTGTAATCTTTAAACAGTCGAAAAATAGTTCGAAGAATTTTCAGACCGTCTCTGTAGGTATTGAGCTTTGACACACTTCCCTCAACACGATCAACATACCCTATAGGCACTTCTGCTATTTTAAATCCTTTGTCAAGCGCATGCATACTCATTTCGGTTTCTATTTCAAACCCCTGACTGTGAATTGGAAAATGTTTGACAAAATCATCATTAAAACCGCGATAGCCGCTCATAATATCTTTGAGGTTTTCCTGATAGAGTTTATTAATAAGATTTTTCACCAGGTTGTTTCCAAAGTTATGAAAATTACGTGAGTTTTGTTCTTTGTAACTACCGTTTGAATGGCGATCACCTATACTCATATCGGCTTTGCCTTCAATAATAGGTTTTATAAGTTTATTCACATCTTCCACCGGATATGTATCATCACCGTCAATCATAATGTATATATCAGCTGATACTTCCATAAACATGGCACGGACTACATTTCCCTTCCCTCTTTTGGCTACACTTCTGACAATTGCACCTGTCTTTGTTGCTACAGCTATTGTGTCATCGGTAGAATTATTATCATAAACATATATGTCACTTTGGGGAAGAATATGTTGAAACTTTTTAACAACTTGTGCAATAGTTAACGCCTCATTGTAGCAGGGAATTAAAACAGCTATTTTTTGATTCATTTACTCACTCTCTCTTTGAAATAATATTTTGTTATCTATAAGCAATAATGGCTCAATATGCAAAGCTTTTAACTTCTCAAAAGATAAAATTTGTTGCTCATTTCGAAGTATATGGAAATAATATTTGGCATGAACAAATTTCATAAGTTCACTGAGTTGCAATTCGTTTATACCTTTTGGTTTCATCATCTGTATATATATTTTTTTCATTTTATCATTTTTTTCAAACCACCCTATGCTGCAACTGGGTACAAATTTTATTGTCGGATTGAGATAAAGAGCATAATAAATATCCGAAGAAAGCGAATTCATAAGAATAGTTTGATTGTTAAATATGCTGTTTTTAAAAAAATCTTTTTGTGCCAATCTCTTTGCATGGTCCAAATCTTTTAAAAAAAATCCAAGCATAAAAGCGGTATAAAGAAGTGCCGGAACGATAAAAGCCGTTTTATACTGGACAGACTTAATTATATGTATAATTTTATAGCAAAAATATTGTATTTTTCGTGAAAATAGCGATTGAAGTATTACCCTGCTTTCTATAGCTAAGTAAAGAAAAAAGAGGGGTCTTAAAAGATAATAGTAGCGAACCTGTGCCAACCATAGAGGGGACATTATAAGCAAAAGAAGTGCTATGTGCTGCTTTTTAAAATAATCATATTTAAAGTATATAATAACAAAAGAGATACTCCATGCAAACAGTACTAAAACATAATAATTGAAAACTTTTAAAAAACTAAAAAGCGGACTCCCCTCACCGACTGACAAACCCTCTCTGAGTGTCTGGTCTGTCAGTAAATAGGTAATGGTTTTGATAAATTCTTCTCCACCATAATAAAGATGAAAGCCCAATCCGAGTAAAGAAGCTGTAAAAAGTATTGCTACAGTTTTATACTCTCGCAGCACAAGAAATAAAATTCCCAATGAACCGGTATATAAAAAAAATAAATAATAACTGCTAGAATAAAGAATTGTTAAAAAGAAAAGAAAAAATAAACGCTTACTTAAAAGTAACGCACTCATTAAAAAAAGACCTGAAAGCAAATCCGGACGAATATTAGTATAAGCATGTAGGCTGTTTGAGACTATCGCCAGAATAAGCAAAATCAACATCGGTTGTCTTTTAAAAGAGGAATACTTTAACAAAAGCGCATCCAAAAGTACGAAAAGTGTAAAAAGCACAGTAATATTTATGGCAATATGCACGCTTTTATAAGGAAAGAAAAGGAGTAAAAAAGCAATAAATTTATCCCAAACCATCCACGGGTCGTAATTTGTAAAAAAAAGAGAGTGAGGAAACACTTCTCCCCACGAATGCATAATATTTTTATGTGCTGCAAATGCAATATGTCTCAGTCCGTCATCTTCAGCACTCAAACCTGCAAAATAAGCATAAAAAAATGCAGCAATAAGGTAAACACTCCATTTAAAACATAGAGAATTATAAAAAGGCTTCTGATTTGTAAATAAAAAATTCAAATATACAGACCTTCCCTTTAATCAATACACATATATTAGCAAAACTTATTTAAAATACAGCATAAATCAAAAAATATTAATTATATGTTACAATTAACATATGACAAATACAAAACTTCTTGAGCAGTTTCGCTCTTTTTACTTCAAAAACTACCCCGATGATATGGAGACGCAGATCTCCTACTTCGCTGTATTTGGCGGACTTGACTGGGATATTGACACGACAAAGCCTATTGAAGAGCTGCTCCGGATTCTTGTATTGGACAATTTTGAAGCCATAGACAGACAGATGAGGGCACTTACACTGAACAATACCCTGCACAGAAAACTTCTCAAAGCGCTTGCAACAGGTGACAGACGTATATTTTCCGCTTTTAACAAAGCCGGACTCAACAATGCAAACGGTGGAGCAGCTCTCAATTTTTTACAGGAAAAGGGCTTGATTCAGCTGGAGTATTCACGGGAAGAACATCCAAGAGACAAGTATCCAAACACCAAACTCAAACGTGAAGAAGCACGCCACCGTATTTCGCACAAAGTCCTTTTTACCCACCCTTTTGTCAGGTTTTGGTTTTACTTTGTCATACCCCATATCAAAGAAATTGAGGCACAGCAATATGATGCCTTTTTCAAAGATTTTACCCTGCGTCACAACAGTTATACCAGCCTGGTATATGAAGAACTCTCAGAGGTACTGCTGAACTATCATCTCCGTGATGCACATATACGCAGCAGCGGCAGTTACTGGGATGCAAAAATAGAGATAGATATACTCACAATCACTCAAAACAATCGTATTTATGTCGGAGAATGCAAATGGACAAACCACATCATCAACAAAAAAGAGCTGCATAAAATACGGGACAAATGCCAAAAACTTGGCATTGAACCGACCCAAATCGTTTTGTTCTCAAAACGGGGATTTTCCAAAGAGCTCACCCAGCTCAGTGGTGCAGGCCTGGCACTTTACAGCAGCGAGGATTTTCAGGCACTGCTTAAAAAACGCTCTCTAAAATAAGAAGATATAATTAACTGACAACACGCAGTGCCTGATATGCTTCTTGCAGTAACTGAAATTTTTGTGTGTAATGTTCTACCAGATAGGGACTTTCATGAAAAATTTTGTCCGGATGATAGACTTTTGTCAGTTTTTTATAACTTTTTTTCAAAGCATCCTGAGAAGCCCCTATAGGACACTCCAGGATTGTATAAAAATGTTTTTTCTCTTCATCAAAAGAGGCTTTGCATAAATCTCCGAAAGAAAAATTTGCAAAATCCGAGTAGAGTTTGGACATAAAATGGTTGTCATAGGTATACTGAATCTGATAATGCAAAATATGGCGCTTGTTTAAAGCACGTTCCAGCCTTGCTTTTGACTTAAAATCACTGACATCCACCACCAAAGAGATATCTGTTCCCCGCTCCACATATACTTCAAGCTGTGAACGCATATAATTGAGTACCCATGAATTTGGACTATCGAGTGAAATAAGCACCGTATCTTTATCATACGCATAGAGGTGTACTTTTATAGTTTCAGGCTCTTCCATCTTGTTAAGTTCAATTTTAATAGGCTGGTTTCCAAACTTTAACATGGAACGTAAAAAGAATTCATGATTGAAATCATGTGTTTTTGCATGAAATTCACTTAACTCTCTTATGAAATTTTCTCTGACCTGTGTTAGTGATTGATTTTGAAATACAAGGACAGCTTTAGGTAAAAAGAGCATACCACGGGCATGATGATTTAAAAATTCTCTCATCCAACTTGTATTTAAGGTATCAAACCCTGTAGTGATAAGAATAAGATTATTGCGCAAAACAATTTCCATATATCCTACCTTTTTTGAAAATATATAATTTATAGCAAAAACAGTTCCACTTTGAAAATAAATTATATCTATTAATTAAGACAGCTTTGAGAATATTTATAGATATTTTGAGTATAATTGCATCATAATTTAATTACAACTTATCAAGGAAAAAATTTGCGCGAAAATATGAATGAAAAGTGTGCTGTTGTTGGGATTTTTGGTCATAAAGAGGCTTCAAAGTTAGCCTACTTTTCTCTTCATTCTCTCCAACACCGCGGACAGGAAGCAGCAGGTATCAGCTCATCTGATGGAGAAAAACTTCATACTATCAAAGACCGCGGACTTGTTATGAGCGTTTTTAACGAAGACAAACTTGCTACTTTAAGCGGGTCAAGCGCTATAGGCCACACCCGCTACTCTACAGCGGGAAATGATTCCATTCTTGATGCACAGCCTGTATTTGCAAGATATGATTTGGGTGAGATGGCAATTGTGCACAACGGTAACCTTACAAATGCTGATGAAGTGCGTGCCAGACTGATCAAACGCGGTGCAATTTTTCAGACATTTATGGATACTGAGAATCTTATTCATCTGATCGCAAAAAGTGAACAGGATAAACTTCTGGACAGAATTATAGACGCTGTTAAAAAAATAGAAGGTGCTTTCTCTCTGGTCTTTTTAAGCAGGACTAAAATGTTCGCTATGCGGGACCGTTTCGGTTTTCGACCTTTAAGTCTGGGAAGGCTGGCAAACGGCGGCTATATAGTGGCAAGTGAAACCTGTGCCTTTGACCTTGTTGGAGCTACCTTTGTTCGTGATGTGGAACCAGGAGAACTTCTGATTTTTGAAGAAGGCAAAGCACCGCAAAGTGTAAAAATCTTTGAGCCGACACCAAAGCACTGTATCTTTGAATATGTCTATTTTGCCCGCCCTGACTCTTCTGTCTTCGGGCAGTCTGTATATGAATGCAGAAAAGAGATGGGAAAAGAGCTGGCAAAAATTCAGCCTGTTGAAGCGGACCTGATCATTCCTGTACCTGATGGCGGTGTACCCGCTGCCATTGGATATGCACAAGAGAGTGGTATTCCCTATGAAATGGGAATTATGCGCAATCACTACATAGGGCGTACCTTTATAGAACCGACACAGGAGATGCGTGATTTAAAAGTAAAAATGAAACTCTCTCCTATGACAGACATTATCAAAGGCAAAAAAGTTGTCGTTATAGATGACTCTATCGTCCGAGGCACAACTTCACGAAGAATCATCAGAATGCTTAAAGAAGCAGGGGCAAAAGAGGTCCATATGCGCGTCTCTTCTCCTCCGACTACCGATCCGTGTTTCTACGGTGTTGATACACCAAGCAAAGAGAATTTAATCGCTGCAAATATGGGTATGCAGGAAATTTGTGATTTTATAGAAGCAGACTCTTTGGCATATCTGGATGAAGCATCACTCTTAAGAAGTGTGAATGCGACACAGGATATCTACTGTACAGCCTGTTTTACTGGAAAATATATCGTTTAATGGAACAAATTTATACATACGGTAATTACTTAAAAAACAAATTTGGCGTAAAAGTACACAAGGTTGGCATCAATATCTCCGGTTTCACCTGTCCCAATATTGATGGAACCGTGGCTAAAGGAGGCTGTACATTTTGCGAAAATGACTCTTTTTCAGCCAGCACGGATGCCGTTCAGGAATTGAAAGGATTTCACTTAAATCTTGAATCAAAAGAGAATCCTTTTTTGCAAAAACAGCTCAAACAGCTTGAACTGCAGTTTGATGCCATATCAAAACGCCAGACAAGAGAGTACGGTGCAAAAAAATTTCTTGTATACTTTCAATCATTTACCAATACCTATGCCCCTTTTGAAACCCTCAAAGCGCTCTATGAAAAAGCACTCTCTTTTGACAATGTGGTAGGCTTAAGCATCGGCACACGTTCTGACAGCATCACGCAAGAGACACTCGCCTATCTCTCAGACCTTGCCAAAGACAAAGAGATCTGGATTGAATTTGGCATTCAGTCTGTATATGATGAAACACTGGAAAAAATCAACCGAGGGCATGACAGCGAAAATGTAAAAGAGTGGATTATCAAATCAAAAGAGGCAGGTCTGAATGTTTGCGGACACCTTATCTTTGGTCTTCCGGGAGAAACACAGGAGATGATGCTTGAGACCTCCAAAGCCGCCTATTCTTGGGGAATTGATTCTGTAAAATATCATCCTTTGTATGTTGTAAAACGCACTGCCTTGGCAAATGAGTTTAACCGTGGAGAGTTTACCCCAATCAGTGAGCAGGAATATCTTGATGTGCTTGTAAAATCTCTTCTGATGAAACCAAAAAATGTCAATGTCCAAAGAGTGACAGCAGGGATAGATGACGATTCTCTTTTGGCTCCAAAATGGTGCCGAAACAAAAACCGACAGATAAAAAACATTAACGCGGCACTTAAAAAAGTCGGATTAAAATACTGAGGCTTAATGCCCGTACACTTTTGCAAATTCTGCCGTACTTCTAAAATAGGGCGGATACCTGAAATAAACTCTAAAGGCTTTGGCCTGACCGGGTTTGAGATTTCTGGCAACAACAAACTTTTTCGTAACGGTTTGCGGTTTGTGTGATCCCATTCCAAAACCCCCGGAAAAAAAGTCCATAAAACCGCTGGGTTTATAAAAATTCCCGCCTTTTACATTTCCTGTTGCATGCCCTTTGTTTACAAGTTTTATTTCAAAAGTCACTTTTCCTACAGGAAATTTTCCGATATTTCTAACAATACCGTAGTAGGCTATCTCTTCCGTACTCAAGAGCCTTTTGTTGTGCAGTTTCTCCAATTGTACCTTTTTTGTATACTTATCAACAATCATAACAGAAAAAACAGCCATAAAAACAGTCACCAAAATAATAGAAAATATCATAGAATAGACTAGCTTTTTCTTTTTTTGTTTCACTGCACTCACTATACCGCCAATACTCAGTAAAAAAATTACAAAGAAAACTATATAGTGCCAGTAATTAAAGAGTGTCATTTACAATTTCCCTCCAGGGATACATTATAGTCTTTTTTATATACAAACGGTTCTATGATAATTTTAAACTCTCTTGTCTGCCCTTGCGGTATATCAGGTTCCAGAATCGACATTTTTTGAAATGGTTTTAATCGCAAAAGATAGTTTTTGTACCTGTTCTTTGTGACCCTGTAGACTTTTGCAGTGATTTTACACTCGGAAAAATCAAATTTGGATTCATTTGTGATACTTCCTTTGACCACCAAAGCCTCTACAAAGTGAAGTCTTTTTTGCGAAAGTAACCGGACTGAATTTTTAAAAAGATATTTGTGCATCTCGATATAACCAAGCGTAGGTCCAAGGAGAAATATTGCAAATCCGAAAAGAACAAAAAAGAGCGCAAGAATTATCTTTTTTCGAAGGAGCAGTGCAAGAATAATAAAAAGAAGAAAAAGAAGAAATGAGACACCAAATAGAATATAATCATACGTTATCAATCCATGAATAAATGCCAACAGCTTCTCTTTCATACTTTACCTACTCTTTTCTTGCGTTTTTTTCAGCGATGCCACTCATGTCAAATCTACGGGCAAGTTCCTGTTTTATTCTGTCTGGCGATATATTTTTAGAAGCAAGTGCCACAAGCATATGGTAGGTTAAATCTGCCGCTTCATATACCATCTCCTTCTCATCATTGTCTTTATGTGCAAAACAGTACTCTCCGGCTTCTTCGACAACTTTTTTCAAAATTGTGTTTTCACCCTTGCTTAAAAGTTTTGCCGTCCATGAGG
The DNA here is from genome assembly GCF_020410885.1 of Sulfurimonas sp. SWIR-19. Lineage (GTDB taxonomy): Bacteria > Campylobacterota > Campylobacteria > Campylobacterales > Sulfurimonadaceae > Sulfurimonas > Sulfurimonas sediminis. The sequence continues at coordinate 2,015,725 of NZ_CP084578.1, forward strand.
TTGCAGGATCGGCATTTTTTCTCTCTTGTATCGTATGATACAGTGTATCAATAACACCGTATGCTGCTTCGGTATTCACTTCTACTTCAGAAGTAATCTTACCACTTTGCAGCTCTGTAAAAAAACATGACTTTCTACCGGTATGACAGGCTACCCCATTTTGATTGACTTTTAGCAGGAGGGTGTCATTGTCACAGTCAATAAAAAAAGAGACAATTTCCTGTATATGCCCGCTGCTTTCGCCTTTTTTCCATATACGCTGTTTGCTTCTTGAAAAATAGTGTGCCTGCTTTGTTTTGAGTGAAAGCTCCAGAGCCTCTTTGTTCATGTAGGCCATCATCAGCACTTCATTGGTCGTGTTGTCTTGAACAATAACAGGCAGAAGCTCCTGCTTCTGCCAGTCTACTCTATTGACTATTTCCTGCATCTTTATTTCGCCGTGGTTCTTTTTCTTGTATCTTTGGTGTCTATCCAGATATTTGGAGTCGAACCGCCCGGTGTCAAGAATATTTTTGCATCTTTGTTGACTCTGAGTGCATCATTAAACTTGTTTTGTACTTTCATCTGTTCAAGCTGCAAAAGCTTGTTGGTTAATGATTTTGCTATTAAAATATTTGCTTTGGCATTGGCATCTGCTTCAATTGTCACAGCGTCTGCTTTACCCTGTGCTTCAATTCTTGCCTTTTCTGCGATACCGCGAGCTTCTGCAGCACGTTTGAGTGCTTCTTGTTTTGCACGCTGTACTTCCTGTTCTGCCTGTTGTACCTGTTGTTTGGCAAGTTGTACTCTTTCAATCTGCTCTTTTACTTTTGCCGGAAGTAAAATATCACGAAGCTGAATAGACTGTAAAATAACAGGCGAATTTTTCAAACTCTTAATACTTTCTCGTATACCCAGTTCAATAGCCGTTGCAATGGTGTTACGCATTACAGGAATCGATTCTGCATCATATTTTCCGACTACATTACGAACAACATCACGCACAACCGGATTGATTATTTTGTCTTCCCAGCTGAATCCCCAGTTTGAAATTGTCTGTGCGGCAAACTGTGCATTGAGTCGGTACTGAACAGTCAATTCAATAGAGACCGGCAGACCCCGTTTGTCAAGCACTGTAATGGCAGGCTTTGAAATAATCCCCGACGCATTTGAGTTTGTCTCCATACGCGAAGCATAGTTTATAATACGCACTTTCGTATCAACCGTATATACTTTTTGAATCACAGGGATAATAAAATGCAGTCCCGGAAGCAAAGCTTGATCTTGATACTTCCCGTTTGTACTTAAAATTCCGCGTTCACCCTCTTGAATAATAATAAACGGCTTTGCCAAAATCAGCATAACAGCAACAGCAATCAAAAAATATGTCAGTGCTGCTTTTCCCCCGCCGAAATTAAAATTCAAATTTGGCATCTGAGGTCCTTTTGGACCACTGCCGCCACCTGAGTTAGAGTTTTTAAATCCTCCGCCTTCACTTTTCTTCTTGTTAAAATAGTCATTCATATCTGATGCCATTGTATTCCTTTTTTTTGTTATGTAAACTTTTTTGCCACTCTCAGCCCACCCTACAGAAAAAAATTTAGTTTTTTTCTAAGTCATGCTTTAGCATAGAAAGGATGGGTTCCGAAAGTCTTTTTAGTTTATCTCATCCACATAGGTAAGATAATGCTCATATTTTTTGTTTCGACCAAATACGATGTCAAAATATCCGCTCTGAATAATTGCCGTAATCTCCCCGCGGGAACCTCTGCCTATCTCTCTGGCATCAACCAAAGCAACCGGTGTGATTTCTGCAGCCGTTCCTGTCAAAAATGCCTCATCCGCCACATATACCTCTTCTCTTGTAATACGGCGTCGAGTCACTTTGTAGCCTAGGTCTTCAGCCATTTCAATGACAGTTTTTTGTGTGATGGAAGCTAAGGCATTATCACTTGGCGGTGTAATAATTTCGCCGTCTTTTATCATAAAAAACGAGGCCCCGCTTGCTTCTGCAACATAACCTTCATCATCCAAAAGCAAGGCTTCATCATATCCGCAGTCAATCGCTTCATATTTTGCCATTTGGGAGTTCAAATAGTTGGCCGTTGCTTTGGCTTTTCCCATGTTGGATGTATTTGCCGGGCGTGTCATGGAGACAATTTTCAAGCGAATGCCTTTACGCATACCCTCTTCTCCAAGGTAAGCACCCCATTCCCAGGCAGCAACAGCAGTTTCAACCGGTGCGTCTTTATGGTAAAGCCCCATAATACCATAGCCTAAAAACGAAAAAGGACGAAGATAGACATTGTCCCCGGTAAATTCATTTCTTCGGATGAGTTCGATCTGTGCAATGTTTAACTCTTCAACAGTATAAGGAATATTAATCAGTGTCATTTTTGCCGACTCTTTGAGTCTTTTGGTATGATCATTCAAACGAAATATTGCATACCCTCTCTCAGTTTTATAAGCTTTTGTTCCTTCAATTACACCGTTTCCATAGTGAATTGTATGTGTGAGTACATGTACTTTGGCATCATCCCATGCAACAAATTTTCCATTCATCCAAATATATTTGGCTGCGTCCATTAAAATCTCCAAATTGTTAATTGGTGATATTTTATCTAAATTGCTATTTACCTAATAGGATTTGAGCACATTGTTTATCTGTATATACGCCTGCAGCGGTGTTGTTTCAAAATAGGCAATACCGTTTTTCTGTGCAAATTCTTTTGTCATTTTTTGGATTTTCAGCAGATTGAACCTGGGTGCTTTTGGGAAAAGATGATGCTCTATCTGGGTATTTAATCCTCCATAAAACCAGTGTACAAATTTCCCGCCTTTTAAAGAGCGTGAGGTACGCATCTGCAACTCCATCCATGAAAGTTTTTCGCCGACTTCTTTGTCAAAAACCTCACATCCGAGATGATTGGTGATAAAACCGAATGCAAGCCATACAGAGAGTGTCAGGTTCAGAGTCAGATAAACCGTGAGTGCCTCACTCAAAGGTAAAAAATAAAAAACAGGTCCCCAAACCAAAGGCCAGTGCAAAAGCATCAAGCCAAGCTCAGCCCATTTTTTGCGTTTGAGCGCAAAATTATATGACTGCACGATAAAAGCCGGATACATAAAAAACATGGCACCCCAAAAAACAAGATATTTACTCCTGCGAAGCCATGTTTTATTGCCTTTTTTGTTTGTAAATGCCCCGTCAAACGCCAGTATATCAACATCTTTTTGGACAATATTACACCAGGTATGATGGTTGACATTGTGTTTGAAATCCCACCAGGAAGAGGAATTCGAAAGGATGAACGCCGAAAACGGATAGCTCAGCTTAAAAGAGAGACGCTTGTTTTTAAAATACTGTGTATGCAAAATATCGTGCGAAACAAAAACAGCACGCGTAAAAACCAAGACCATAAACAGACCAAGACCAACAGCTGCTGTAAAAGAGTTGTCAATGAGATTTTTGTGATAAAAAAGCATCACATAAACAAGTCCCATACTTAAAAGTATCGCTGTCATTTCAATGCTTCCTCTTACAGGAACACGCTCTAAAAGCCCTAAATCACGGACTTTTGATTTTAATTCATCAAAATCATAAGAAGTTTTCGACATTTTTACTCACTTTGTTAAAATTTATTTATTATAACATAAAATGAAATTTGTGATTTAAAAGAAAGAATAAAGAGAGATACTTACATGTAAAGCGGTGATGCTTTACATGTAAAAAAGGAGAAATGAAATTTGAAATTTGTTTTTAGAAGAACCACTGAGAAGTAACTTTTATTCTACGTTCTTTCTCGTTCCCTATGTTTGCACCATATTTGTCTTCCTGGAATGTCAATCCGGCTTTGATTGAGTTCCCCATAAGGTACCAGTTTACACCGACTATTTTGGATGTCAAATCATACCCGTCCAAATCTTTAAATTTGTCCCAAGACTCATATCTTACATATGGAGCAACAAAACCATAATCTACAAAACAATACTCACCGGTTGCATACCAGCCGTTAGATTTTCCTCTTGTTATACTCGTCCAGTCTTTTGCAACACCGTCAAAGTTAAAGTATTCTGCCTGAACAAAAGCACCTTTGTAGTGTGCTGACATTTCAAGATTTAACAGTTTGTGATCCACTGAAGTATTTACACCACCTGTTGTTGTGTATTGAATATCAGGACTTACCCAGTAACCGGCACCCACTTCAAAGTGTTTACCCTGTCCAAAATAACTTTCAGTTCTTTTTTTCTCTTCCCAACCGTCAAACGGAGAAAGAACAATTTTTCCACCATAAAAGAAGTTCTTTTGCATGAAATTAGTACCACTAAAAGTATTTCCTGCAGCATCTTTAAGTTTTCCGGAATAGACACCGTCACCTATAGCTACCTGGTAGTGTACTTTTTTGTTCCAGTTACCATAAACCTGTGCATTTGTACCACGACGGTTATGTGTAATATACTGTGCCGCTTCATCCGCTACATGAGGACGGTCAAAGTGAAGCACACGTGCTGATTTTACAGTTTCTGTACGGGAAACATCAATTTTTGCACGAAAAAGTTTAAAGTTTACGAGTGACGAACCAAAAGGTTTTTTGATTTTCACATAGGCATCACCGACATTGAATCCCTGCTCTCCCTTATCTTTATAGTTCGCTTTATCATTTCGCACATCCATTGTAAAAGAAGCATACTTGTTAAAACCTGCTGCCACTTCAAAACGAACACGTCTCAAATAGGCATCATAATAACTTGTTGTCGCACCTGTTGCTAAATCCTCAACACTTCTGTTTTCAAATGTACCCTGTATACGCACACCTGCTTTGAGCCACATATCAGGATTGTCTTGTGCAACAAATTTCATATTAATATGCGTCTGCTTGCCCAATAAAAAGTTTGGAGATTTCTTGTCTACTATAGTAATATTTTGTTTTGTATTGCCAAGGCTTTTTGTATCCAACAGTGTTCTATCCGGTGCAGGTTGTGTAAACACTTGTCCGTTAGCATCTTGATATAATTTGATTTCATTAGCATTTACAGCAACTGAACTTAGAGTTAAAGCAACTAAAGCTGATAAAACGATTTTATTCATTTTTGAATTCCTTTTTGTTTTGTTGGCGGAAGTATAAAATATCTAGGTTACATAAAGGTTACAAAACGGCAACAGGCAACAACCCTATACTATATTTGTATCTGGTACAAAACAATCCAAGTGACAATACTCCTGAACTGTGTCACAAAGTTTTTGCCGTTTTGTAACCTTAGTGTAATAAAAAAAGTCTATACTTTCATAACTAAAATTAAAAAGGTGTAACAGATGACAAAAGTAATCAAGTTAGCTCTTGTAGCTTCAGTTCTTGCAGGCGGACTCAGTGCAAATGATGTACTCAAAGGAAGTGGTGCTTCTTTTCCGTATTCGGTATATCAAAAATGGACAAAAGCCTACTATAAAGCTACTGGTATCAAAGTTGACTATATTTCAAAAGGTTCTTCTAAAGGGATCAAGGATGCAAAAGCAAGACAGGTTGATTTTGCGGGGACGGACAAACCTCTTTCTCCAAAAGTTTTGAAACAAAACAATCTTTATCAGTTTCCGGGTGTTGTCGGTGCAATTACAATGGGTTACAACATTCCGGGTGTTTCCAACTTAAAACTCAGCAGAAGTGCAATCGTTGCAATCTCTGAAGGGAAAATAAAATACTGGGACAACAAGTTAATCACTGCTGCAAACGCAGGATTGAAACTGCCACATGAAAAAGTGACATTCGTTCACCGTGCAGACGGTTCGGGAACAACATTCAACTATACATACTTTTTAAGTAAAGTATCCAAAGAGTGGCGACATACTTACGGTGCAAAAAAATCTTTGAACTGGCCGGGAAACCAGCATATCGGTGGAAACAAAAACACAGGTGTGGCAAGTCTTATCAAACAGACTCCCTACTCTGTCGGATACATCGACTATGCTGATGCACAGAAAAACGGTATTGTAATGGCTTCTGTTCAAAACAGAGAGGGACACTACATCAAACCTGAATTAAAAGCATTTCAAATCGCTGCTGCAAAAGCAAATCTGGATCCTAAAAAAGATTTTTACTCTATTATTGCTGATCCAAAAGGTGCCGATTCTTACCCTATCGTAGCTGCTACATTTATCCTGGTACCTGCTGAAAAGCCTGAAATGGATAAAAAAGTAACAGCATTTTTTGACTGGTCATACAAAAACGGTCAAGAAATTGCAAAAAGTTTAGGTTTTGTTCCGTTACCGGACGCACTTACAGACAAAATCAGAAAATACTGGGAAGAAAAAGGGATTAGATAATCTCTTTCTTCAAAAAAAAAATTTCAAATTTCATTCTCTCCTTATTTTATGTTACACTTTTTGTGTAGCATAAATTTCTTTCCTTAATGTAATCTCTTTGTAATGAAATTACAATATAATATCAAAATAAATTTACTCTAGGGTTTTCTTATATGGAAAAAATATTTCAAAAGCTCTCTTTATCAAGTGCTTCTCTTGTGCTCGTTATACTTATTGGCATATTTATCACTCTTTTTAGCGCTGCAAAGCCCGCCATTGAAGAGTTTGGACTCCATTTTCTTGTTGATCCGACATGGAACAAAGAGGTTCCTGTGGAGGGTGCCGCCGACACAATAAACACTGCTCTGAACAATGCAGATGAAAATGCCATCGAAGATGAAGATGATATGATTCTTAATGAAGATGAAGAGTCTCAGACAAAAACACTTTATGGCGGACTTGTTCCGATAGTCGGAACAATTCTTTCCACGCTTATTGCCCTCTCTTTTGCACTGCCTATTGCTATGGGTATTGCTGTTTTTCTGGCTGAAATCGCTTCAAAAAACATCTCCAAGTTTGTCGGTATGGCCATTGAACTTTTGGCGGCAATTCCGAGTATCATTTTTGGTATGTGGGGACTCTACTATTTTGCCCCCATTATCTCCGATACCTTTGGCGGCTATCAGGTCTCTTTGCTGACTGCCGGACTTGTCCTTGGCATTATGATTCTTCCCTTTATGGCAGCCATCACACGTGACAGTATGAATACAACCCCTGATGTACTCAAGGAGTCTGCCTATGCACTTGGTGCTACAAAATTTGAAGTGGTCAAAGATATTATATTTCCTTACTCAAAGGTTGGTATTATAGGCTCTATCATCTTGGCACTCGGACGTGCCCTGGGTGAGACTATGGCTGTTGCATTTTTGATAGGAGCAGTCTATTCACTGCCTGAAAAGATTACCGACCCTACCATCTCCATTCCTGTTGCCATGGCTGTAAACTTTGGCGAGGCCAGCGGACTGGGAGAAAGTGCACTCTTTTATCTGGGTCTGATTCTCTTTGTCATGAGTTTTATCATCATTTCAGTTGCCAAATTTTACTTTTTGAAAAAGGTTAAGTTATGAGACTTCTGTTAAACAAAATATTTTTGGCACTTTCGGTAACTTCTGCACTTATAGGCATTGGTTTTTTAGGATGGATACTTACAGTCCTTTTTATCAAAGGGCTCTCTTCGCTTCATTTAAGCCTCTTTCTCAATGACCTTGTTGACGGAGGTCTTAGAAACCTTTTGGTGGGACAGTTTGTTCTTGCCTCTTTGGCAGGTGCCATAGGAATACCGCTTGGAATGCTTGCAGGTATTTATATACGCGAATACGGAAGAGGAAAATATCCGGAGCTGATTCGGGATTTGAGTGACATCATGATGTCCGCGCCTTCTATTGTAATTGGTGCCTTTGTCTATGCCATAGCCGTTGCCCCTTATGGAGGAGCCAACGGATTTGCCGGTATTTTGGCACTTACAATTATGATGGTTCCTATCATCATCAACACAACAGACTCTATGCTCTCTCTTGTTCCCAAGGAGTTACGCGAAGCAGGTATTGCCCTTGGTGCATCAAAATACCGTGTTATCCTGGACATCGTTATAAAAGCCGCAAAAGTGGGAATCATGACAGGTATTCTTTTGGCATTTGCAAGAATTGCCGGTGAAACAGCACCATTGCTCTTTACAAGTGAAACAAGTAACTATTTCAGTCTCGACCTCACACAGAGTTTTCCCTCTTTGACTGTCAGTATTTATAATCTTGCCAATGAACCTGAAGAGTCAAGTCGTGATCTTGCCTGGGCTGCTTCATTTATACTGACAATGATGGTTTTAGTTATCAACCTGCTGGGTCGATTTATCACAAGAAACAAACACAAATAACTAAGGAAACAAAAATTATGCCTGTAATGAATATTAAAAAATTCTCTTTTACCTATCCTGGGGTCGACGAGCCCTCTTTAAAAAATATAAATCTATCCATAGAGAAAAATAAAATTACTGCTCTTATCGGTCCGAGTGGCTGTGGAAAATCAACACTTTTACGTTCTATGAACCGTATACACGACCTGTATCCCGGTAACAAATATGACGGAAAGATTGAGTTGCTTAATGAAACAACCGGAAAATATCAAAACATTCTTGAAATTAAAAAAGAGAATGAATTTATAGAACTCCGCCAAAAAGTCGGTATGATTTTTCAAAAACCGACACCTTTTCCTATGAGTATTTTTGACAATGTTGCCTACGGATTGAAAATTGCAGGCATCAAAAACAAAAGTGAACTTGCAGACCGTGTAGAGGCAGCACTCAAGGGCAGTGCCTTATGGAAAGAGGTCCATGACAGACTGAACAAGTCTGCCATGGGACTCTCAGGCGGACAGCAACAGAGACTCTGCATTGCCCGTGCAGTAGCAGTCAAACCCGAAGTCATTCTTTTTGATGAACCGACCTCCGCTCTGGATCCTATCTCAACGAGTGCCATTGAAGAGCTGCTGGTGGAGCTGAAAAAAGATGTCAGCATCGCAATTGTTACACATAATATGCAGCAGGCTTCGCGTATCAGTGACTATACTGCATTTATGTACCTTGGTGACTTGGTAGAATTTGATAAAACAGAAAACATCTTTTTAAATCCTAAAGAGAAAAAAACAGAAGACTATATCACAGGTAGATTCGGATAAATTATAAAAAATTAAGGAGCTAAATATGTTACCAACATTTAGAACAAGCCTAGACGAAATAAGACAAAAACTTACACATATCGGAGAAAATCTTGTAACGGCCAATACACTTATTCTCAAAGCCTTACAAAACTGTGACGAGAAAACCTTTAATGATGCAAGAAACAGCATCAAAAACATTACGGCAAAAGCGGATGAAATTGACAACGCAATCATCAAGGTCCTTGCACTCTATACACCCGAAGCAAGAGACCTGCGACAGGTTGTTGCCTACTTTAAAATAAGCAATGAACTCTCACGCGCATGCTCCAATACAAGAAGTTTCATACGGGGCTTTACAGATGTATGCAAAGACCTGGATGTCAAAGAGATTAACGAATATGCAAGCCTTATGCAGACCTCAACGGTCAAAGCCATTACTACAACAGTGAAAATGATCAATGTTGATGACATGGATGAGCTTCAGGAGATGTATGAAGAGGTACTTATAGAAGAAAACAAAGTTGATGATCTGTATGAAATGATAGAACGAAAGCTTGTAGAACAGGCGGAAGGATCAAGTACCTTTGAAAAATATCACAGGATGCTCAGAGCACTTCGCAAAAGTGAAAAAATTGCCAGCAGGGCAATCAGCGTTGCAAACCTGCTTGTTTATATCAAAATCGGTGGAAACATCCACAATTAAATGAAAAAAATTTCCCAAATAGTACTAGAGAAGTTTTTAGCACTCTTTTTGGCACTCTTTTTAATAGTGAGTGCTATAGTCTACTATTGGGTATATGAATTTTATCTTCACTCTTCAAAAGAGGCACTTATGCAGGCCACTGAGCTTGTCTCTTTTACCATCAACAAAGACACAGACCTCGATGCACTTGCAAAAAAAGTAAAAAAACAGCTCCATTTGCGCCTAACGATTATAGACGAAGAGGGCAACATTTTGGCAGAGTCTGACAAAGACAAACATACTATGGACAACCATAAATACAGAGACGAAATCATACAGGCAAACAGGGAAAAGCACGGCTACATCATACGCCGCTCACACACTCTTGACAAAGATCTGCAGTATGTAGCAAAAAAATACACCATCGACGGCAAGGTCATCTTTGTACGGGTTGCCCGGGAAATCAAAGGTGTCCGCAGTGAAATCATCAACCTTGGCATTAAAATAGCCTTTGTTTTACTGCTTTTTTTTCTTATAGTGCTCTATATGTCTTATAAAATAAATATACAGATTCAGCATGAAACAAAAAGAATTGTAGACTTTTTAAAATCTCTTACAAAAAAGAAAAAGAACACCTACATAAAATCTGATTTTTCCCAGGAATTTTTTCACATAACAAATCTGCTGACAAAAGTCTCACAGATACTTGTCAAAAAAGAGAAACAAAAAACAAAATATACGCAAAAACTCCAAAAACTCAATGAACAAAAAGATGACATTATTTCTGCAATATCCCATGAGTTTAAAAACCCTATCGCGGTTGTAAACGGCTATTCACAGACACTTCTTGACGATGAAAACATCAACCCGAGCATACGAAAGAAATTTCTTACAAAAATATATACAAACGGTACAAAACTCAGTGAACTTATAGATACACTCAGACTCTCCATGAAACTCGATGGCGGGCACCAGGCTTTAAATACGCGCAAAGTAAATTTATACAATCTGGTACAGGAAGCGGCACAAAACCTGGGACTCCATTATAAAAACAAAAAAATTATTATCAATGGAGACAAAGCTCTGACAATAGACATTGACCCGACACTTTTTGGCATTGTCATTACAAACCTGATAGAAAATGCTTTTAAATACTCCGAAGATGAAGTCATAGTCAATATCAGTCAAAATTCACTCGAAGTTATTGATACAGGAATAGGTATTTCTGAAAAAGATTTGCAAAACATTACAAACAAATTTTACAGAGTCCATTCGAACCGATGGAACAACTCTTTGGGTCTGGGACTCTTTCTTGTGAACAACATTATTCAGCTGCACAACTTTAAGCTTGTCATCAAAAGCAAACTGAATGAAGGCTCCAGTTTTACTATTGTTTTTTAGTGAAGTCGATGATAAACTCGGCCCCCTCTTTTGTATTGCTTACATGTAAACGCCCGCCCATGTTTTGTTCAATAATTATCTTTGACATATACAGACCCACTCCTGTGCCCATACCCTGCTCTTTTGTTGTAAAGTAGGGCTCAAACACTCTTTTTATAATTTCCTCCGGTATTCCGCCTCCGTTGTCTGTGATAATTATCTTTTTGTCTTTCAGTGTAATGTCTATTTTTCCATACTCTTTATGGTTGTGGACAATGGCATCTTTTGCATTGGATACAATATTGAGAATAACCTGCTGAAACTCACCTTCAACCCCATGAAGCATAAAATCCTCTCCTTGCAGTGATATTTCAATATTGTGACTCTTTAACTGTGCATTTACCAAAGAAAGAGTGTTCTCGATGCTCTGTTTTACCCAAAAATCCTGTTTGACTTTATCGACCCTGAAAAAGTTTCTAAAATCATCTATCGTTTGACTCATAAAGTTTATTGTCTGTGTCTGTTTGTCAATAAATTCATCTATAAACTCTTTGTCAATCAAGCCCTCCTCATAATCATCATCAAGATTTTGAATATTGATATTGAGTGAATTGAGTGGCTGTCTCCACTGATGTGCTATTGCGCCGACCATCTCTCCCATCGCGGCCAATTTTGCCTGTTCTTGGAGCATCTTGTCTTTTTGCAGTATTTCGTTTGTACGTTTTTCTATCTCTTCTTTGAGGTGTTCATTGAGCTGTTGCAGTTGTATCTCGAGTTTCTGTCTTTTGCTGACATCTATCAAATAGCCTAAAAAGTGGCTTATTTTCCCTTTTTCATCACGAATGAAGAGTGTTGTCTGTTCTACCCATTTTTTTGTTTTCTCTTTTGTCGTGATTTGATACGGCTGATGCTTTAAAATATCTAAATTCTTTTCAAATGCTTCTGTAAGCTCATGGAGAGCATTTTGCAAATCCTCTGCATCTATCAAATCAGGATATTCAATTTCACCCTTTAAAAATGTCTCTTTTGTGTACCCTGTTAAAGAAGCAACATTGTTGGAGACATATTCGACACTCCAGTGAATATCATTTTGCCATCGAAAAAGAGCAATATCTCCCTTGTCAAAAAGTTCCAGGAGTTTTTCTTGTTCCTGCGCTGTCTCTTTGAGTGCTTTTTTTCGAATAAACTGTAGATAAAAAAGATACACAAGCAAAAACAATCCTATGAATAAAATCAGACTGATAAGCTTAAAGTTATACAAAATAGACTGGATATTTGAATTGTCTGCATACAAAACGAGATACGCTACTGTCTGCTTTGATTTTACATTTTTAACAGGCAAAAAAGAGACAACTTTGACACTTTTTCCTGTTTTTTGATACAAAGAAAAAGCTTTGCATTTTTGCATATTTTCTTCTATCTCCTGCTGATGCTTTTGAATAATATTTTCTTTCAAATATTGCAGATACTGTGCTCGGACACCTTTTGCATAGACAAACATGTAGTCATCTGACTCTATACTTGTTTTATAGTGCGCTAAAAATTCTTTGTCTTTGTACCATTTCACATCAAATACTTTTTTATTGACCAAAAAATGTGTGTAGAGTCTGTTTACTCTGGCAAGTCTGTTTTGAAAAGATTCTGAGGAAAAAGATATTTCATAGGCACAGATATACTTTTCCCCGTCAAACAAAGGAAAAACATTACGAAAACCATGCGCAATGCGCCCCTGTTCAAAGCCTGCAATCGGTTTATGTGTTTTGTTGACATACTCAAAAGTATAACGAATACCTGTTAAATCATCCCCGTACCTGTCCGGTTTGTGCATGCGTAAAAAAGAGACATTGTCCGGGAGTACAAACTGCATTTGTAAAACACCGCGTTTTCGAATTTCGCGGTATTGCTTTTTCAAATGTTGGTACAATTCTTTTCGCAGGAACTCTCTTTTTGCCTTCGTTACATGTAAAGCTTCCCGCAATATACGCAAAACTGTTTCATCATTGGACACAAAGGCATTTAACGAGGCTGCATCTGCCTTGTCTGTCTCATTTACTATTTCATAATTTATTTTTAAATGCCTGAGAACCGAAGAGAGCTCTCTTTGAATTAAGTGGTTTTTATGATAATTGTTCAGGTACTGGCTTACCACAAACAAAAGTAAAAACAAAAGCAAAAATATTATTTTCTGTTTCATTTTTTACTCACCACCTGGTTTCTTCCTTTCTCTTTTGCACTGTATAAAGCTTCATCCGCTCTTTGGAGCATTGATTTGAGAGTATCCCCTTTTTTATAAGCAGTGACACCAAAGCTCAGTGTAATCTTTCCATACTCCTGAGTGTGAAGTTCTTCAACTTTTTTTCTGCATTTTTCAAGAAGCAGCTGTGCGTCATTAAGGGCTGTTTGCGGCAAAAGCATAACAAACTCTTCTCCGCCCCATCTTGCTATAGTATCCGCACTTCGGGTACACGAAATCAGTGTATTGGCGACAAGTTTCAAAATCTCATCTCCAACCAGATGCCCGTATCTGTCATTAAAAAGTTTAAAATGGTCTATATCTGCTATAGCCAAAGAGAGGGGATACCCATATCTTTTTACCTGAGAAAGTTCATACGCAAAAATCTCTTCAAACTTGTTTCTGTTATAGAGTCCTGTAAGCATATCATGATTGGCTCTTTTTGTAATGACTTCTCGTTGTTTTTCTATTTCCGTTACATCTGTAAAGTTCATCAAAAACTGTGTTTCATTAATCTTGGAAATATTGACCAAAAATGATTTTTGCTCATGTTTACAGTTTACAATCGTCGTAATTCTCTGGGTCTCATTCAAAGAGTGTATAAAATCATACAGACTCCTGCCTTTTTCCAAAAAAGCCTGTATGTTTTTCGTGTTGATACTGTCCTCTTCATTTGAAAAAATATTAATGATAGAATGAAATTTTTCATTAAATTCTTCGACACTCTCTACTCCAAAGTATTTCAAAAAAGATTTTGAGGCAAAACTGACATGCTCAATATTTGCAATAACAGATATACTGCTTTCAGAATCTATAATATACTGCAGAATTTCTCTTTGCTCTTCATACTCTTTTTCAATAATGATATTTTTGGCAAGTTTTTCTATCAAAGCGGTTAGAGATTTTTTTTGCACAGGTTTAAGCAGATACCCCTCCACCTGCAACTCTATCGCTTCAAGCAGATAGGCACTTTCACTGTGTGCTGTTGTAAATATGACCTTTACATCCGGCTCAATCTCTTTTATCGCCCGAATCATGTCAAGACCGTTCATTTTAGGCATTTTAATATCACTTACAACAATATCAGGCTGATATTTTTTAAAACATTCGAGTCCGACAATACCGTTGTTGGCTGTATATAATTCTTTGCTTATCCGTTTGAGTGCACGGGAATAGCCTTCGCGCACATCATCTTCATCTTCTACATACAAAATCGTTATCTGTTTTGCATACTCAGGCATAAGCATCCCTTTTCAATATTTTCTTAAGTATACAGAATTATCTTGAATTATATATAAGAAAAAATGTAATCTCTGTGTAACCTCTCTTTACTATAATTTTTCAACGCAATACAAAAAAGAGCCTATATGATTGATGTTGAAAAAATGATTATAAAAAAATACCCCAAACTTAAAAACTCCAGGGTGATCAAAGGTGCAATTTCAAAATTTGCAGATTCTGTAGTCCATGAAAAACAAATCAATGAATTTATCAAAAAGAACAGACATTTGGGCAGTTTTGAGTTTATAGACGAAGCATTGCAGTACCTCAACTTTGATTTTTCCGTCTCAGACAAGGATCTTCAAAACATTCCTTCCTCCGGACGCGTTGTCATTATTGCCAATCATCCGCTTGGTTCTTTGGACGCACTCGCACTTATCAAGCTTGTCAGTAATGTCAGAAAAGATATAAAAGTTGTTGCAAATGATTTTTTAGAAGTCATCACTCCCATAAAAAATATTTTAATCAATGTCAACAACTTTAAGGCACGGCAAAAAAAAGAAGCCGTTGCTCAGGTATATGCGGCACTTGATGCGGAAGAGGCTGTCATCATTTTTCCTTCCGGCGAAGTAAGCCGGGCTACTCCGACAGGCATAAAAGACAAGGTTTGGCACAAAGGTTTTTTAAAATTTGCCAAAAAAGGCAATGCCCCCATACTCCCTGTATTTATAGGAGGGAAAAATTCCAAAACTTTTTATTCCGTATCAGCGCTGAACAAAAAACTTGCAGCCCTGCTTCTTGCACACGAAATGTTTAAACAAAAGTACAAAGCTATTGAGATGATTGTAGGCGAACTTATTCCTTATGAAAACATCACGCCGAAGGGGATACAAAAGGACAAACTCGTCAAACTCTATAAAAAACATCTTTATGCCCTCAAAAAAAATGAGAGCTATTTTGAAACCCAAAAAGCAATCGCCCATCCCGAAGACAGACGGGATCTCAAAAAAGAGTTAAAATCATCACAACTGCTCGGAGAGACAAAAGACGGAAAAAAAATTTATCTCTACAGCAGCAATGACAACAACTCTATTATCATCAATGAAATAGGACGGCTCAGAGAACTCTCCTTTCGCAAAGTCGGTGAGGGCATCAACAAAAAAAGAGATATAGACAAATATGACAGATACTATAAGCACATTATACTCTGGGATGAGGAAGATCTTGAAATAGTCGGAGCATACCGTATAGCGGAATGTGCGGATATCATAAAGAAATTTGGCGTTGATGCCCTTTATACAACAACACTTTTTGATTATAACGAAGCATTTTTGCCTTACCTCCCCGATGCCATAGAACTCGGCAGAAGTTTTGTCCAACCAAAATACTGGGGTTCTCGGGCACTTGATTATTTGTGGTACGGCATAGGCGCATATCTCAAAAACAATCCGCATATCCGTTACATGTACGGTCCGGTTTCACTGAGTGAAAGTTATGCCAAAACAGCCAAAGATATGATTTTGTACTTTTATGATGAAAACTTTCAAGACAGACAAAATCTTGTCAGCGCAAAAAATCCCTACAACTTTAAAACAGATGAAACACTCATAGCAAATCTCAAAAGAGAGTTCAGTGCACCACAATACAAAGAGAATTTCAAAACACTCAAAAAAGCTCTTGGCAGTATCAATGCCAATGTTCCGACGCTTTACAAACAGTATGCCGACCTGTGTGAAAAAGGCGGTATACAATTTTGCGCCTACAATATAGACAGTGATTTTTCCAACTGTATAGACAGCTTTATAGTCGTCGACATTTCAAAGATAAAAGAATCCCAAAGAAAGAGATATCTAAAATAATGAATAATGAACTCACACAACAGTGGAAAAACAATCTTAAAATTCTTGATGTGGCTTTTCAGCCTATCATCAATATCCATACAGGGACACTCTACGGTGTAGAAGCCCTGCTGAGAAATTTTCAGGATGTCGGATTCAAGTCTATATTTTCACTCTTTGATGCTGTTTACAAAGAAAAACTTTTGTACTCTTTTGATTTGGCGCTCAGAGAAAAAGCTTTAAAAAAATACACACAGATACAAAACTATAAAAACATAAAACTCTTTTACAATCTGGATAACCGCGTTTTGGAAATGGAAAATTTTTCAACCGGAAATACAACAAAAATTCTGCAAGAGCTCAATATAAAGAAAGAAAATCTCTGTTTTGAAATTTCGGAAAGACAGGAAATTTCCAGTGAATTTGACCTTGAAAAAATACTCCAGCATTATAAAAATGAAGATTTTTCCATTGCAATAGACGACTTTGGTGTCGGCTATTCCGGGTACAAACTCTTTTATGATTCCACACCCGATATCATCAAAATTGACAGATTTTTTCTACAGGGACTTGAAAAGAATATGAAGAAAAAACTCATGGTTCGCAACATCACACATCTTGCCATTCAGCTGGGCATCAAGGTGATCGCCGAGGGTGTTGAGACAAAAGAGGAGTACCTTACATGTAAAGACATCGGCTGCCATTTGGCACAGGGCTATCTTATTCAGAAACCTACAAAAAATACACAGAAAATTTATCAGCAATACGCAAATATTATCGACATTATAAAGTTCGACAGACGGATAAGTGACAAAAATATTTTACTGAAAAACAATATAGACAAAATTCAGCCTTTAAATATTAAAACAAAAATGAATCTGGTCATAGAGTATTTTAAAAAGAATCAGAGTGTTCCCATTGTTCCTCTTGTGAATTCCCAAAATGAGCCCGTGGGAATATTGCTTGAATCTGACATCAAAGAGTTTCTTTACTCCCCCTATGGCATGTCTTTACTCTTAAACGAACAAAACAACTCAAAGCTTGAAAACCTGCTTCACCCCTGCGGGCATGCAGATATCAACAGCAACACCACTACCCTTATAGAACTTTTTGCAAACAATCCTGAATCTTCAGGCATTATTATTACAAAAAACTCAGGCTATTATGGATTTTTATCCGCAAAAGCAATTATCAATATGATGCACCAGGAAAATATGATTCAGGCAAGAGACCAGAATCCGCTCACAAAACTTCCCGGAAACACAATGATTGAAAAATACATCTACAAAGTATCCCAATCCTCAGCGTCCCATCTTCTGTGTTATTTTGACCTCGATAATTTCAAAGCCTTTAATGATGTGTACGGTTTTCGAAACGGTGACAGGATTATTCAGCTTTTTGCAGATATTTTAAAAAAAGAACTGCCAAAAGATGTTTTCAAAGCCCACATAGGAGGTGATGACTTTTTTGTTGCCTGGGAGAATAAAAATTTTGCCCATAGCTCTTTTGACACAAAAATGATAGAAAATATTTTGGAAAAATTTGCTTCCTCTGCAAAAGAATTTTACAGCAAAAAAGATAAAGAGAACGGCTATATTGTTTCCAAAAACAGAAAAGAGCAAACATGCAGGTTTCCTCTGCTTACAGCAAGTGCCTCACTGCTTATCACGCCGGAGAAAAAATCATTCATAAGTGAAGAGAGTATAAATACAATTCTCTCCTGTCAAAAAAAAGTTGCAAAAAATGAGCCAAAACATCTTGCCGTCAGTTCTTTGATTTAAAAAACTTTCATTTTTATCACAATATGAAACAAATCTGAGAAATTGATTATATTTTCATCATTCTAAAAGTTATAAATTTGTTTTAATAAGATATACTACATGCAGATAAAATTCAGGAGATAATTAATGGGAAAATTCGTTAATAACATAGAAGAGTTCTTTACATTTTGTAATGAAAATGATGTACAATTTGTAGATTTGAGATTTAGTGATATTAAAGGTTCATGGCACCACCTTACATACCGTTACAGTGCAGTTAATGCAGAAAATTTAGAAAACGGTTTCCCGTTTGACGGTTCTTCTGTCGAAAACTGGCAACCGATCAACAAATCAGATATGCTTTTAAAAGCAGATGTTCCGACGGCATTTCTTGATCCTTTTACTGCTGATCCTACTGTGATTCTTATCTGTGATGTATATGACATTTACAAAAATGAACTGTATGAAAGATGTCCTCGTTCAATCGCCAAAAAAGCACTCAAATATGCCGAAGAGATCGGAATAGCTGATGCTGCATACTTTGGTCCGGAAAATGAATTTTTCATCTTTGATGATGTCAAATTTGTTGACAACATCAATGAAATGGGATTCAAAGTAGACACAGAAGAGGGTGAATGGAATTCAAACACCGGATATGACGAAATGTACAATACAGGTCACAGACCGGGAACAAAAGGCGGTTACTTTCCTGTAGCACCGACAGATTCTATGGTAGATATGCGTGCTGAAATGATGCAGGTGTTAGAGCAGGTTGGTCTTGAAGTTGTTCTTGGACACCACGAAGTTGCCCAGGGTCAAGGTGAAATCGGCATCGTTTTCGGTGACATCATCACAGCTGGTGACAATGTTCAAAAATACAAATATGTTGTAAAAATGGTAGCACACCTCAACGGTAAAACTGCTACATTTATGCCAAAACCATTGTATGGTGACAACGGAAACGGAATGCATGTTCACCAGTCACTCTGGAAAAAAGGCAAAAACCTTTTCTACCAAGAAGGAAACTACGGAAATTTAAGTGAAATGGCAATTCATTATGCAGGTGGTATCTTCAAACATGCTGCTGCAGTTGCTGCATTTACAAACCCGTCAACAAACTCATACAAACGTCTTATTCCCGGGTTTGAAGCACCAAGCATTTTGACTTACTCTTCTCAAAACCGTTCAGCAGCCTGTCGTATTCCGTATGGTGCAGGTGAAAAAGCAACTCGTATTGAAATGAGATTCCCGGACTCTTCATCTTGTCCTTACCTTGCTTTTGCCGTAATGATGATGGCAGGACTAGACGGTATCAAACACGCTACAATTCCTGTTGGTCCAATGGATGAAGATCTGTTTGAACTTTCTCTTGATGAGATTCGTGAAAAAAATATTCCACAAATGCCACACACACTTCGTGAAGCATTAGAAGGTCTTATAGCGGACAACGAGTTCTTAAAGCCGGTATTTACATCTGAATTTATAGACGCATACCAGCACTATAAATTTGAGCGTGATGTATGGCCGGATGAAGGTCGCCCGACTGCATACGAGTTCAAAACTACCTACCAGTGCTAAGAACTTTAGCTTAGGCTATATGTTCTAAGCTTTTTCGGAATCGGTACTTC
This sequence comes from Sulfurimonas sp. SWIR-19, assembly GCF_020410885.1. Taxonomy (GTDB): domain Bacteria; phylum Campylobacterota; class Campylobacteria; order Campylobacterales; family Sulfurimonadaceae; genus Sulfurimonas; species Sulfurimonas sediminis. The sequence goes on from NZ_CP084578.1 coordinate 2,035,456, forward strand.
AGTGCCGACTGTTGCTACTTTCATGACACTCTCAGCCCACCCTACAGAAAAAAATTTAGTTTTTTTCACAAGTCATGCTTTAGCATAGAAAGGATGGGTTCCAAAAAGCAACACCCCTCTGCTCGGAATCGGTACTTCAGTGCCGACTGTTGCTACTTTTATGACACTCTCAGCCCACCCTAAAGGATGGGTTCCAAAAAGCAACACCCCTCTGCTCGGAATCGGTACTTCAGTGCCGACTGTTGCTACTTTCATGACACTCTCAGCCCACCCTAAAGGATGGGTTCCAAAAAGCAACACCCCTCTGCTCGGAATCGGTACTTCAGTGCCGACTGTTGCTACTTTCATGACACTCTCAGCCCACCCTAAAGGATGGGTTCCAAATAAAAGCCCATTAAATCAAAAATTCGATATAATTGCAAACATAATAGTCCTGTATAAGAGTGCAGCTATTAAATAATTCAAGAAAAAAGGATTCTTTATGAAGAATATTCCTAAAGGCAAATATAAACCGTATCCAAAAATAGACTTACCCGACAGAACATGGCCGGACAATACAATAACAAAAGCGCCTATCTGGTGCAGTGTTGATTTACGTGATGGCAATCAGGCACTGATCAACCCGATGGACATGAAGAAAAAACTTGAATTATTTGCACTCTTACTCAAACTCGGTTTCAAAGAAATAGAAGTCGGTTTTCCATCTGCTTCAAAAATAGAATTTGATTTTTTACGCAAACTGGTTGATGACAACTTGATTCCTGATGATGTAACGATTCAGGTACTTGTGCAGGCAAGAGAACATTTGATTGCCAAAACTTTTGAAGCCCTGGAAGGTGTGAAAAAAGCGACCGTTCATTTGTATAATTCCACTTCTGTTGCACAAAGAAAAATAGTTTTTTCAAAAACACAGGATGAGATAATAGACCTTGCACTCCAAGGTGTTGATTTGGTCAAAAAATATGAGGCAAACCACAATGGAGAAATCTTTTTAGAGTATTCTCCTGAGAGTTTTACCGGAACAGAGCTGGATTTTGCGGCACGGATTTCCAATGCCGTAACAGCTCGCTGGGGAATAGACGAAAACAGAAAGGTCATTATCAACCTTCCTGCAACAGTAGAGATGGCTACACCTAACATATATGCAGACCAGATAGAATGGATGAGCAGACACCTGGACAATCGTGAAAATGTCATCATCTCAACCCATACGCATAATGACAGAGGCACTTCCATCGCAGCAACAGAGTTGGCGCTTTTAGCAGGTGCCGACAGAGTTGAGGGAACACTTTTAAGTAATGGTGAGCGAACAGGCAATGTAGACATCATTACCCTTGCCTTAAACATGACCTCACAGGGTATTGATACAGGGCTTGATTTTTCGGATATCAACGAAGTGGTGCGAGTTGTCGAGACATGTACAGAACTGCCGACACACCCAAGACATCCCTATGTCGGAGAACTTGTCTATACGGCATTTTCCGGCTCGCATCAGGATGCCATCAACAAAGGGCTTGCCTACCAGCAGGCAAAAGAGGACCCTTTTTGGGAAGTGCCTTATTTGCCGATAGACCCTGCCGATGTTGGACGGACGTATGAAAGTATCATCCGCATCAACTCACAATCAGGCAAAGGCGGAGTGGCTTATATACTCGAACACAATTACGGCTACCATCTGCCAAAAGCAATGCACCCTGAAATAGGCCGTGCAGTACAGGCTTTAAGTGATGAAAAAGGCAGAGAGTTGGAACCCGAAGAGATATTGGAAGTTTTTAAGAACACCTATTTCAATATTGAAGAGCATATCTCTTTTGTAGATTTTACACTCTCTTCGGATAACGGGAAGGCTACATGCAGCTTGACATACAAATACAATGGAGATGTCATTACATCTGAGGGCGAAGGCAACGGACCGATTGATGCCTGTAAAAATGCACTGATGCAAAAGTACAAAAATGATTTTACTGTTAAGTCATACTCGGAACACTCCTGTGGTGACAAAAGCAGTGCACAGGCAGTAGCATACATAGAGATTCAAACAAAAGAGGTACTCTCACGTTTTGGTGTCGGAATAGACAACGACATCACGGTAGCCTCAATTAAAGCCATGTTCTGTGCTTTAAACAGAACTTTTGACTAAGACTTTTTAAAAGAGTAATTCAGATTCTGTTTCATCACTGTAGTCACTTCGTGGCGGTTTTGAAATATTACTGAAATACTCTTTTTTTCCATTAATTTTCACTTCTATAATTCCCTCAGGCACATCAAATTTCCGCTTTATCTGCGGATAGAGTTTCAAAAGATTTCTAAAATAATAAGCAAAAGCAGGACCCGAAACCCGTCCTCCAGTCTCTTTGTGATACATCGGAGTATTGTCATCATTTCCGAACCAGACAACCGTCTCAACAGTAGGGGAATAGCCGGCAAACCAGGCATCTATATTGTTATTTGTTGTTCCTGTCTTTCCGGCAACTTCTATGCCTCGCACCCTTGCTCTTCGTCCTGTTCCTCTTGTGACAACATCACGCAGTATCGTCGTCATTATATAAGCCTGAGTCGGAGCTGTTACATAATAAGAAACATCCTCTTTTTTATAAACAGTACTGCCCCCCTGGTCAATACTTGTAATCAAGTGAGGCTTTACCTGAATCCCGTAGTTTGAAAATGACGTATAATACTGTGCAAGTTCAAGCGGTGACATTGACATGGTTCCAAGAGCGATAGAGAGATCGTTTGGCAGGTTTTTAATATGAAATTTTTTCAGTTCCCGTAAGAGTTGCGAAAGTCCTATATCATTGACAAGATTGATAGTCGCCAGATTGCGTGAATGAATAAGCGCTTCTCTGAGAGTAATGAGGCCTTTATAGTTTTTTTCATAGTTTTTAGGCTGCCATTTCATCTCCTCGCCATTTTTTTCATAAGCATATGTCTGGGCAATATCAACAAGTTTTGTAGCACCCGAATAGCCCAAATCAATAGCTACCTGATAGATAAAAGGCTTAAAAGCAGAACCGGGCTGGCGCCTGCCCTGAGTAGCACGATTATAAGAGCTTTTTTTATAATCTACACTCCCAAGCAGTGCCAAGATATCCCCTGTTTTGGAATCAAGAGAGACCAAAGCACCGTTAAGCTGTGACACATTGACATCCTGGACTTTAAAGCTTTCGTCTTCTTTTTCCAGTGCCTCTTTTTCTTTGTATTTTTGAATTCTCCCTAAAGCTTTGTTATATGCATACTGCAGTGATTTTCTTCCAATATCCTGCAGTTTCAAATCAATCGTTGTATATATTTCATATCCACCTGTTTTTAAGTCGTCAATTCCCATATTTCTGAATCTTCTTGCAACTTCATCCACAACAAAAGGGGCTCTGTTTTGTGTCAGTGTATCATTATATACGACCGGATTTTCACTCAAAGCCTTTTGGTATGTTGCGTCGTCTATCCAGCCAAGTGTATGCATTCTTGTAATGACGCGATTGGCTCGGCCCATGGAAATATCATAGTTTTTTGTAGGGGCATAGGTACTTGGTGCTTTTGGCAGACCGACAAGTATTGCTATCTCTTTGAGTGTCAAGTCAGAGAGCTTCTTGTGAAAATACCCGTCTGCAGCTGTTTTGATGCCATAATATCCATGCCCGAAATAGATCTCATTTAAATAGCGCTCCAGAATCTGCTCTTTTGTCAGTGCATTTTCAAGTTTAAAAGAGTATATCAGCTCTTTTATCTTTCTTGAAAGTTTCTTTTCTCGTGTCAAAAGCTTGTTTTTCACCAATTGTTGCGTAATCGTACTCGCACCCTCAACCATTTTTCCCGCTTTGATGTCTTTTATAACTGCCCGAAATATTGCATCAAAATTTACACCGGAATGTTCAAAAAAAGTTGTATCTTCGATGGCAACAAGTGCTTCAATCACCCTTGGAGGAATCTCATTAAAAGAGGCATAATATCTATGCTGTTTATCAAAAATATTTGCTATTTTCTCTCCGTTTTTGTCATATATTCTACTTGTCTGCTTTGGTTTGTAGTCCACCAAAGAGGATATGTCATAATCATAGCTTACCAGGTAATAGCCAAGAATTATAAAGGGTGAGAAAAATCCTAAAATCAGTACTGTGACGAATGTTCTTTTGAGTAGTTTTTTCATGTTCTGAATTTCCTGTTGGCAAAACTGGCCTCTATTAATATTTTTGTATACTCTTCTTGCGGATTGTCTGTTATATCACGCATCTTTCCGCTTTCAACTATTCTTCCGTTTTTTATAATAGCAACATCTTCACACAGTGCCTTGGCAGAAGCTATATCATGTGTCACAAAGAGCATTTGAAACTGCTCTTTTTTTTGCAACTTTTTCAAAAGCTGAAGTATTACCTCTTTTGTCTGGGGATCAAGTGCGGTTGTCGGTTCATCAAGTAAAAGTAACTTCGGTTTTGATTCTAACGCAATTGCAATGACAACACGCTGAAGTTGTCCGCCTGAGAGTTCAGGTGCGAAGCGTTCAAGCAAATCGTAATGCAGACCGACTTCATCAAAAAGTTCCCTGACTCTTTTTGGCTCACTGAAAAACTGTTTTTTGATTTTTGTCAGCGGAGAGAGTGCCGTAAAAGGATTCTGCGGCACAAAAGAGAGTGTTTTTCCTGCTATGAGTTCAAAATCAAAATTGTCTTCAAGCTCTACTGTCATCTCTTTGGGCAGCATCCCGAGAAGCGCCTTGATTGTCAGACTTTTTCCACTGCCGCTTTGCCCTATTAGTGCCAATGAAGAGGAAATATCAAAGGAGATATCCACCAGGGCTTTGTTTTTGTAGATAATTTTGAGTTTGGACATTTTCATGACTGCATTCCTGCCAACTCTTTGCAAACCAGTCTGAGTGTCTCACTCTTTTCACCGAGTCTTGCAATCAGGCGAATTATTGCAGAGGCAACCGTAGGCTGGCGTATCGCCCCTACACTGTAACCGGATTTCAAGAGCCTGTTTTTAATATCTATTACCTTTTTATTGTCTCCTATACGTACAGGCACAATTAAACCCTTTACATGTAAGCCCAACTCCTGTGAGACTATTGTCTGATGCAGCGTTATCTCTTTTTTCAATGTTTCACTGTTTTGCAAAATATACTGCAATCCCTTATGCGCCAGGAGTGTATCATACAAAGAGAGCGCCGTTGCATATACAATCGGTTTTGCGCGGTTTAAGAGGTACTGCGATACATGCTCAGATGAGAGTATAAAGGCGCCAAAACTTCCATAGGCTTTGCCAAGCGTTCCCATTTTAATGTAGTTCTCTTTTATCTTTATGTCATAATAATCAAAAATGCCCATGAGGTTTTTTCCGATAACCCCGCTGCTGTGGGCTTCATCAACGATTAAAAGAGCCTCTTCTTCGTCACATATATCAAAAACCTCTTTTGCGCACAAATCGCCGTCCATCGAGTAAATACCCTCAACGGCAACAATTTTTCGTCTGGCATTGGAGTTTTGCAGTAAACTTTGCAACTCCTGCATATCATTATGTTTGAAAAAAACCACATTTATGTTGTGAAGCTGTGAAGCAAGTACACCCGAGGCATGATAAAGTTCATCCATAAACAGTGTATCACCACGGCGGACAAGCGATTCAATCAAGGCAATATTTGCATTAAATCCGCTTCCAAGCACAATTCCTGCCGCAAAGCCGTTTGCTTCACATAAAGCCTCTTCAAAATCTTTGTGTATCTGATGATAGCCGTTTATCAGCATAGATGCCTTGGCATTGTTGAGCGGATATTCTGCTAATTCTTTACATGTAAGCGCATGGAGTTCTTTGTTGTGCGAAAGTCCCAAATAGTCATTTGAAGCAAAATCGTGCACGGTGTTGTCAACAATTTCACGTGTCCGATAACGCCCTGCTCTTTGAAGAGCTTTGAGCTCTTTTTCATAAAAATTCATCCAAGAACTACCTTGTTTCTCCCTGTTTCTTTTGCTTTGTAAAGAGCCAAATCGACTCTTTTATACAGAGAAATGTCATCATCGCCTTTTTCATATTCTGCAACACCAAAGCTCATGGTAATTGGCAGGACAGCTTTGTATTTTTCGACACTTTCTCTTATCTTTTGTGCCAGAGCATAAGCTTTGTCTTTTGTGGTATTTGGCAAGATCACTATAAACTCTTCTCCGCCAATTCTACAGAAGATATCTGTATCGCGCAGCATCGATGTAATATACCTTGTATACTCTACCAGTACTTTATCGCCTATATCATGCCCGTAGTTGTCATTGACTTTTTTAAAAAAATCTATGTCAAAAATAATCAGTGAAAACGGATGGTGATAGCGTTGTGTCAACAGAATCTGTTCATCAAGTTTTTTATGAAAAAAACGTCGGTTGCCGATCTTTGTCAGTGAATCTTTTACAGCCAGAATCTCCAACTCCTTTTTATAGTTTTCCTGTTCGGTTATATCAGAAAGTATAATCCCGTACAGATTGTCTTTTTTGTCAAGAACCGAAGCAGAAATGGCAAAATAGTACTCTTTGTCATAAATTTTTACTTTTGTTTTGTGATATACCTCAGAATTTTTGACAATATATTCTATCCAACCCAGACCATTGTTTACAGCGCCGATATACCCCTCTTCTTCTTCAAAAAATTCACATATACAATGATGTTTTTGGGAGAACTCTTCTATATTTTTATAGCCTTTGAAATATTTAAAAAAAGTTCTGTTTGCAGAAACAAGCTTTTTTTCATTGCTGACAATGACAATATTTGTAGAGTTGTCAATGATACTTTTATAATAGTGTTTTTGCTTGGCATAGCGATAAAACAAAATACTGATACTCATAAACAAAAGTGTGACAAGAGTAACATTCCAGACCAGACTTAATTTTATTGTTACAAAGAGTACAAAGAGATATGCCAGCAGTATATTAATGAAAAAACTGTATCTTTTATAAAAATACATCAGTTTTTCTCCATAAAAGTCTCTAACACTTCGACACAAAGTCCCATTGCCGTACTCTCATAGCCTCTGACCTCTTTGATGTAAGGCTTGCAAAATCCTTCTACCATACAGGCACCAGCCTTGCCTCGCCACTCTCCGCTCTCCAGGTAATGTTCCAAATCCTCTGTATTAAATGGTTCAAACAGGTAGTCTGTCTTTGAAATATCTATGATTTTTTGATTTTTTGAATGGTATATCATACATGTGATGATACTCGTAATATTTCCACTCTGCGTATATAAAATATTACGGGCATCATCTTTGCAGCGTGCTTTTCTTAAAATATGTCCCTGGCTTGTGACAACAGTATCGGCTACCAAAAGCGGATACTCTTCACAGCCAAATACTTTGAGATTTGCTGCATACTTGCCTAGAGTTGCCTGATAAACAAAGTTTTTCGGGCTATTTGCGACAATGCTCTCTTCATCAAAATCAACACTCTCTTGAATAAAATCAATGCCGGCTTTTTCTAAAAGCATGGCGCGTGTCTGAGATAACGAACAGAGTCTAATACGCATTTCGCAGAGTCACTCCCAGATAAATTGCAATAATTCCGAGCGTAATATTGACGGGAACCATATATTTTCCAATAAGCTCTAAAGCTTTTTTTGCACCTGCCGTATCACCTTTGGCCAAAAGTTTCTGTGCTTTGTTGCGTCTGAAAATCATAGCCGTAAGATTAGCCGCCATAATCATCCAAATCACCTCTTTTACATGTACCAGATTATATATATGCATCGCATATTCATCTATCACATTGCCGCCTGCATCAACGGCAGCCGCACGAAAACCAAGCCCCACAGCCATGATGACCGCTGTAACAATAAGTATAACAACAAAAGGTAAAACAATCATAAAGAGTCTGTTGAGTGCCTGCGAAATTCGCTCGAGTCTGTGCAGTGGTGATTCAATCTGTATAAACGAAGGATGCGCTGCAAATTTCATGGCAATCATCCCTCCAACCCATACAACAGCGGAGATTACATGTAAGAAGACTATCTGTGTTCTATAATCTGCAAAAAGTTCTATCATAAAATCTTTCATCAATCCAGTACCTCTGTAATAAATTTCAGTGCTGCTTCTTTTGCCTCAGGCAGTTTTGAAGCATCTTTTCCTCCGGCTTGGGCAAAATCAGGACGACCGCCTCCGCCTCCGCCAAGAAGCGGTGCTATTTTTTTGATCCAATCACCCGCTTTTGCCTCGCATCCTTTGACACCTGCAGCTATGAGAACCTTGTCACCTTTGACTTGAAAAAGCATTGCACAGAGTTTCTCATTTTGATTTTTCAGCTCATCTATCTTTTCTTTGATATCCCCGTTAGGCAGTTCATCCACAACTACCGACACACCGTTTATCTCATCCGCTTTTATTTCAACTTTTGCAGCTTCGCATGCCTCTTTAAGTTCATCTTTCAATGTAGCTATATTTGATTTGAGCCTGCTGATTCCTGCAAGCAGATCAAGATTTTTGACTTCACTCTGCGCCTCTTTTACAAGCGCTCTTTGTTCACAAAAGTATTTATACGCCGCATTGCCACACACTGCTTCAATACGTCGCACACCGGCACTTACACCGCTTTCTTTTGTAATGATAAACGAGCCGATATTTGCTGTATTGTCTACATGTATTCCGCCACAAAACTCTACAGAAGCATCTGCAAATTTGACAACGCGTACCTCATCACCGTATTTTTCGCCAAACTGGCTCTTCGCACCTGATTTTTTTGCCTCTTCTATAGGCAGTACCTCGGTTTGCGCAGGAATTGCACGCATAATTTCAACATTTACACGCTCTTCTATTACATGTAACTCCTCTTCACTGAGCGCTTTAGGATGAGAAAAATCAAATCGCAGACGATTTGCCTCAACCAAAGAACCCGCCTGTGAAATATGTTCACCAAGCACATCAAAAAGGACAGCATGCAAGAGGTGTGTTGCCGAGTGATGCTTTGTTATCTCATTTCTGGAAATATCCACTTTTGCATCTACATGCTGTCCGACTTTGAGAGAGGCATGCAACTCAATCTTCGACAGATTCAAACCAAAGAATTTTTTCGTATCAACTACTTTTGCAAGGCCTTCAAGCTCTCCGATATCACCACACTGTCCGCCGCTTTGTGCATAAAAAGGTGTAATATCCAAAAACACCCATCCTTTTTCTCCCGCTTGCAGTGCTTCCACACGCACATACTTTTCATCTAAAAGTGCAAGTACTTTGCTTGCATGATGCATAGTTTCATATCCGACAAACCTGTTTTCACCAAACTCCTCAAGCAGTGCTTTAAAATCACCGCTCACAGCATCGTCTCCACTTCCTTTCCAGGCAGCTTTGGCACGTTTTCTCTGCTCGCTCATCAGACTCTCAAATGTTGCCGTATCAAGTGAAAGGTTTTTTTCTTTGAGCATATCTTCTGTCAAGTCAAGCGGAAAACCGTAGGTATCATAGAGTTTAAAAGCCACCTCTCCGGAAAATACTTTATCAGTGTTTTGCAGCTCCATATTAAAAAGTGCTATACCTGATTCTATAGTCTTAAAAAATCTTGCCTCTTCGAGTTCTATCTGCTCTTTGACAACCCCTGCTTTGGTCTGAAGATACTCATACTCTCCACCCATAATATCAACCAAAGTATCTACAAGTTTGTGCATAAACGGCTCACGAAACCCAAGAAGGTATCCGTGACGCACCGCACGTCGCAGGATTCTTCGAAGTACATATCCGCGTCCCTCATTAGAAAAATTCACACCCTGAGAGAGTAAAAAGACTGCGGTTCTAATGTGATCGGCTACAACACGGTACGATGCACCCGTAGCGTACACATACTCTTTGCCTATCAAATCTTCGACTTTCCGGATAATCGGCATAAACAAAGAAGATCCATAATTGGAAATTGCACCCTCTTTAATGGCTACAACACGCTCTAAGCCCATGCCTGTATCTATAGACGGATGTGCAAGAGGGATTCTCTCTCCGCCTTTTTCTTTGACTTCATACTGCATAAAAACAAGATTCCAGATTTCCAAAAATCTGTCGCCTTCACCGCCCATATAATCTTCAGGACCATTAAAGTGTTCTGCTCCCTGATCATAAAAGATTTCAGAACACGGTCCACACGGTCCTGTATCGCCCATAGACCAGAAATTGTCTTTGTCTCCCAAACGCATAATACGTTCCGGGGCTATATGCTTTTTCCAGATTTCTTCAGCCTCATCATCGCTTTCATGCACTGTTACCCAGAGTTTGTCTTTGTCAAGATGCAGCACCTCGGTGATAAACTCCCAGGCATAGGCAATTGCCTCTTCCTTGAAATAGTCTCCGAAACTGAAATTTCCCAGCATCTCAAAAAATGTATGATGACGAGCCGTATGCCCGACATTTTCAAGGTCATTGTGTTTTCCACCCGCACGGATACAAGTCTGACAGGATGTGGCACGAGGATTTTCAGGACGAGGAACCTCCCCCGTAAAAATCGACTTAAAAGGCACCATGCCTGCGTTGTTAAAAAGCAGAGTCGCATCTTCAGGCACCAAAGGCGCTGAGGGAACTCTTGTATGTTGTTTTGATTCAAAAAATTTTAAATACTCTTCTCTAATATCCATGGTTGTTTCTCTTTTATAAAATTACGCGATTATATCCAAAAGGAGCTAAATTTTTTGAATTTATTCCCTTTTTTCTACAAATTAAACAAATTTTTTAAAATTAATGTGCCTATTAACTATAATAAATTATAATATTTTTCAATTTAATTTACGGAGAGAAAATGAAAAAAACAGTAGTAACAGGCTTGGTAACAATGCTAATAGGAGCAAATCTTTTTGCTGAGAAAGTAAGTACATATGAATATGCAGCATTTCAGAATGCAAATGATGTCAAAACAGCACTTACAAAAAACGGTTTACAAGTTCTTGGCGAATATGATGCTATGCAGGATCCAAATTATCATGTGATAGCCTATACATGTCCTACATTGACAAAAGATGCTTCTAAAAAAGACAGAGCATTTGCCGGTGTACAAAAAGTGCTCGTAAACACTAAAGACAAAGAACTCGTACTTACAAATCCACAATATTTTTTACATGCTTTCATGCAAGATGATTTTCAAAAAGCACATGCAAAAAAAGTAAACAGCAAGCTTGCAAATGCTTTTGGCACACTCAAAAATTCACAAGATGCTCTTGACGATGACGACATTGCAGGGTATCACTTTATGATGGCTATGCCGTATTATGAAGATATGATAGAAGTTGCAAAAGGTGACAATCTCAAAGAGAAACTGGAAAAGAATGCAGCGAATAAGATTGTTTTTACATTAGAAGCCGGAAATGCAACGCTCTATGGAATAGCAATGCCGACTGAAAAGGGTGAAAAATATTATGTTTCTGAAATAAAAGGAGAAAAACACAGTGCATTTTTACCTTATATGGTAATGGTTGAAGGTGACACAGCAAAAATTTTACATCCAAAATACTATCTGGCAATTGCCTATCCGAATCTCAGCATGGGTGAGTTTATGTCAATTTCAGGAACTCCTGGAGATATTGAAGAGTACTTTACCTCTCTTTTTCAGTAAACCCCTCTTGCAGGACGTAAGATACTTCATTTTTCATGAGGTCTCTTTTGCCTGAAGATTTGATGTCCCTTGCTAAATCAACGCTTCAAATATCGTTATTTATTCCCTTACATGTATCCCACATACATTAAATACTTAGGGTAGCAACCACAACAATTCGTTTATTTTTCAATGTCTGCAGGTTTACTGCGTATCCTCAATGCCATTAAGTTAAACAGATTTTTTGGAACCCGTACTTTTAGTGCGGGCTTTGCGTCTTTCTAGCCTAATTCCTGGGTTACAGAAAAAAATTTAGTTTTTTTCTTAGTGGCATTGCCGAGGATCCTTTATGTAAATAAAATTTCACTATAATCATTATATTACAAATTAGCAGGAATATACATTGAAACTTACTTTTTTAGGAACAAGTGCCGGGAAACCGACAAAAGAGAGAAATGTTACAGCACTTGCACTCGAATTTGACCAGGACAGTAAATGGTATCTTTTTGACTGCGGGGAAGCTACCCAGCATCAGATACTCAGAACTTCTCTCAGTGTCGGCAAACTCTGCACAATCTTTATCACCCATCTTCACGGCGACCACTACTACGGACTGCCCGGACTGCTCTCTTCAAAAACACTAGACAAAGCCTTCTCCCCTCTTACAGTTTACGGACCAAAAGGGATAAAACGCTTCTTGGAATGTGTTACAAACACCTCAGAGGAACATTTGGATTACAGGCTCGAAATCATTGAAATAGAAGCAGGTACTACACTGCACTTTGACAAATTTTCACTCAAAGTTCTCCCACTTGTACATTCTGTAGAGAGTTTTGCCTATTGTATACACGAACATGACATAACAAATAAACTTGATGAGCAAAAGCTGCGCCTTGAAGGGCTTGAACCCTCAGCGTTCTATGGAGAACTCAAACGCGGAAACAACATTGTCCACAAAGGAAAAGAGTTTCTCTCAAGTAAATATATGCTTGCGCCAATACCAGGAAGAACCCTCATAATAGCCGGAGACAACAGTGAGCCTGATATTTTGAGAACACATCTTGACAACCTTGACCTGCTAGTACATGAGAGCACCTACACACAGGAAGTGTATGATGCCCTGCCAACAAAGTTTCTGCACACTACGGCAAAAAAACTGGGAAAAGCGGCACAAAAACATCATGTCAAAAACCTTATAGCAACCCATATCAGCGCAAGATACACACAGGGCAGCACTTACAATGCACAGACGGTATGTGACGAGATACAAAACTTTTACAAAGGAGAATGTTTTGTTGCCAGTGATTTTGATGTTTTTTATCTCAGCAGAGATAAAAAACTTGAAAAGTTATAATTTTTGCATTCCCTGTTAACTGAAAAAAAGTTCTCTGTTGGCATCGAAATTTTCAACCAGAGTGTTGAAGCAACTGCCGAGTTCGCGGATTGTTTCCATATTTGGCTCTATATAAATTTTATTTGATTTTTTTTCCATCGTAATAATGCCTGCTTCACGAAGCTCTTTGAGATGTTTGGAGATTGTAGGCAGAGAAAAGTCAAAATGCTCCGCAATTGTGCTCACACAGGTCGCATGCGGGCTGACTTTGACATTCGGATCTTTTTTGTCAAGCGAACATGTATAGCCACCGGTAAAAACATTTTTAAAAATTAAAAAACGCGTTTCATTCCCCAGTGCCTTGAATATCTTGATTTTTTGTTGCATATCTAACATTTTTGTCCTTGACATTTTAATTATAAAATTATACCATACTCTCATCTATTTAGTTAAATGCCTAATTAAGCATTTAGTTATTAGATTATTTCAAAACAAAGGAAGAGCAATGAAAAAATTGTTCCTAATCATTGCATTGTTGAGTACAAATCTGCTCATGGCAGATATTGCAAACAAAATGGTGCTTATCAAAGAAGCCAGAAAAGTTGTAGGAGAGATGCCGGCAAAACAACTGAAAACCTTACTAGATGAAGGTGAAGATGTTATTGTTTTAGATGTGCGAGAAAGCGAGCAAAGAGCGGAAGGAAGTATTCCTTATGATGAATTTAACAAAGAAAACTTTGTATCTATCACCCGTGGGAATTTGGAATGGGAAGTAGCAAAAAAGATTAAAGATCCTGATGTGCTTATAGTGACATACTGTCGCAGTGGCGGCAGAGGAGCATTGGCAGCAGAGGTACTTAGAAAAATGGGCTATAAACATGTAACAACACTCAAAGGCGGACTCAAAGGCTGGGTAAAAGCAGGCTACCCCGTAAAAACAGGCTTAGGCGAAGTTATCTTAAAAAAAGAGAAGTAACATGACTACGCTTATCTTAAATCATCAACCTTATGACGGCACTGATGTAAGTTGGAATGCCTTGCGTTTGGCACAAACACTTTTTACAAACGGTGAAGATGTAAATATTTTTCTAATGAATGATGCTGTTGATTTGGCTCGCAGCAAAACACTCAAACCCGATAGTTATGATTATGATTTAGCAGAAATGTTGCAAACAATGTACAAAGATGGAATTTCATTGCAGGTATGCGGTACCTGTAATGCCCGTTGTGGAATTTTTAAAAATGAACCATACTTTGATAAAAGTATATCTTCAACAATGCAAAAACTCTCTGAATGGGTAATTCAAAGTGATAAAGTACTGACATTTTAATAATGAAATGGTCTTATTTTACATAAATTTTACTTATCAAAGATAACATTAAAGAAAAGGAATTGAGCATGAAAAAAATAGTATTACTTTTAGCCCTGTTGGGTTTACTACAGGCTGACGAAGAAACCGCACGCGTTGTTTACGACTTAACAACCAGCAATATGGCAAAGTTTGAAAAAAACATACTTAAAGGCATTGCCGTCAATAAAGCACATTACGAGGGGAATTTAAAAGAACTCGAAGTTGCAGTTGTCATTCATGGCGGAGCCTATAGATTTTTTGTCAAAGATATACAAAAATCTATGTTTAACACAAATCTAAAATTGGTAGAAGCGTATCCTGAGCTACAAAAAAGAATAGCAAGTATGGCAGATACCTATGATGTAGAGTTTTTGATGTGCAAAGCTTCTATGCCAAAAAATCATCTTGAAGCTAAAGATGTAGTAAAATTTGTAAAAATCATACCAAACTCAACCATAGGACTTATAGATAAGCAAAACGAAGGTTTTGCATATATTCCCGTGAAAGATTAGCAAAAAAAGTTCTACTTGGTGTTGTCAAACTGATAGACAGCACCCTCTTCATATTCTTTAACAAGTTTTGTAAAACATTCGGCTATCTCTTTCATCGTCTTTATATTTGGTTCTATATAAATTTTATTTTTATTTTTTTTCATAATAATGATGTCTGCATCCTTCATCTCTTTTAAATGACGTGAAATTGTAGGCAGTGCAAAATCAAACTGTTCGGCAATGCTTGTAACACATGTTGCCTGTGCAATTAAGTCATCTTTTGGTTTTGTTTCATCAATTGAACAAGCATAACCACCGGTAAAAATATTTTTAAAAATTTTAAATCTTGTTTCGTTTCCTAAAGCTTTGAAAATCTGTATTTTTTTATTCATATCTAGCATTATTTTACCTTAGTGTTCTTATTATAATTGGCATTATATCTAAAGAATAACTATTTAGCAATTTAGGTAATTAACTTTACTTTAAGTATTTTAACTATAAAATCTTAAATCAATTTAGCTAATAAACTAAATAATTATATAGGAAAACAAATGAAAAAACAAAATATTACAACCATACTATTTCTTTTAGGAGTGTTTAGTCTCCCTCTCTTTGCAAAAGGCGACATACTCTCTATACAAAGCACACTCAGCATACTTGGCGGTGCATTTATTGCGGGCATACTGCTTACTTTTACTCCCTGTGTTTTGCCTATGATTCCGATTCTCTCAAGTGTCATTGCCGGAGAGGGAAAGAAAATATCTAAGCTGAAAGCCTTGGAACTCTCTTTGGCTTATGTACTGGGAACCGCTGTCACTTATGGAGCTATGGGTGCACTTGCCGGGGCAACAGGGGACCAACTTCAATCTTATTTTCAAAATACCTGGGCAATCAGCGCAATGAGTCTGCTTTTTGTACTGATGGCACTGGCAATGTTTGGTCTCTTTACACTGCAGCTTCCAAGCTCCTTGCAATCGCGTTTAAATGGAACGACACATAATCTAAAAGGCGGAAAGTTTTTCGCCGTTTTTCTTTTAGGGCTTGTTTCAGCACTTGTTCTTGGCGCATGCGTTTCTCCCGTACTTATCTCCTTTTTAAGTGTTGCTATTGCAACAAGTGATCCTTTATTGGGTGCGCAAACAATGTTTGCTCTTGCTCTTGGTATGGGCATCCCACTTCTGCTTATGGGCATGGGTATAGGATATCTTCTGCCAAAAGCAGGTGCTTGGATGGATGGCATTAAATATTTTTTCGGTATTATTTTACTGGGTGTTGCTATTTATCTGTTTGCCGAACTACAGCTTGTCCCTAGCCTTATATTATGGGGAGCTTACTTTGTAGGTATCGCAGTGTATTTAGGTGCTTTAAATTTCAATGAAGATAAATTCAGCAGTTGGCAAAAGTTTCAAAAAATGTTAGCAGTATTCCTGTTTATATGGGGAACTATCAGTTTTATAGGCGCCGCAAAAGGAAATGTGAATTTCTTGCTTCCGCTCCAAGAGCAAGCTCACGCAATTATGACAGCAGCAGCTCAAAAAAACACACTGAAAGAAGCAAAACTTCCATTTGAAAAAATCAGTAACCTGAAAGAACTTACATCAAAAAGAGAAGAAGCATTACGTAAGCATAAACCAATCGTCATTTATTTCCATGCCGAGCATTGTCGCGTATGTGAAAAGTTAAAAAATACTACGTTAAAAGATGCAAAAATAAGAAAAATTCTCAAGTCAAGTTATATACCGCTTATGGTCGATATGACAAATAAATCTGACAAAGATGCCAATGCTATTAAAGCAAAACTCAAAGTTTTCGGTCCTCCTGCTTTCATCATTATAGATGCAGATGGAGAAGTACTTGAAGATGACATCGCATACGGATACCAATCAGCAAAAAACCTGTTTGATATGCTCGATATGAATACAGCAGATTAAAAGAAAAACAATGACTGATAATACTCAAATAATCAGCCTCTACACAGAGTTGGCAAAAAATCCTGACAAAGATTTTGGTTGGGACAAAGGCTTAGACAATGCAAAGGCACATGATTACAAAGAAGAATGGATAAATGCTTTGCCAAAAGAAGTCTGGCAATATTGTGCCGCGGTTGGCAATCCTTTTATACATGCAAATATCAAAGAGGGTGACACTGTTTTAGATTTAGGGTGCGGTGCCGGTGTTGATGTTCTGGTATCGCGCTTACATGTAAGGCAAAGTGGTAACGTTATCGGTGTAGATATTACACCGACAATGGTACAAAAGGCTACTGAGCATGCACAACTTGCCAGATTTTCAAATATTAAGATTTTAGAGAGCAGTTTTGATGATATTTCTTTAGAGGATGAAAGTGTGGATGTGGTCATATCAAACGGTGCTATCAATCTCACTCCATGTAAAGAGGCTGTTTTTGCAGAGATTTACCGTGTTTTAAAACCAAACGGCATAATCTCTTTTGCAGATATGATAGATATATCCAAAGAGGCAGAATGTTGTGCTTTGGAGCAAGATTCCTGTTGTAGCAATTCGGGTGAAGAAGATTGGGCGAACTGCGTTGCAGGAACTCTGCAAGAACATGAACTTATAGAGTTGATGCAAAAAGCAGGCTTTGAAAATGTTACCTGCACGGGTCTGACACATTACACTACCTCTGAGACAACACAGGGTGCGACTTTTTACGCAACGAAGATTCCTGCAGAAAAATTTCGAGAATCGCATTGGGAAAATATATTTCAAACAAAAAACTACACGCAGGTTTTATGGCATCAAAATTCTCCAAAAAAATCCCTTGATTTGATTCAATCATTTGCCAAAAGTGACTCAGCAATTATTGATGCAGGTTGCGGCGCCTCACTTGTTGTGGACAATCTACTTAAGCTCGGTTATAAAGATATAACACTTTTAGATACATCAAAAACATCTTTAGAAGTCGTAAAAAACAGAGTGAATACCATACATGTAAACTATATTTGTGGAGATATTTTAACGTTCAAGACTCAAAAAAAATTTGATTTATGGCATGACAGAGCAGTATTTCATTTTTTACTCTCCAAAAAAGAACGACAAAGATACTTTGAGGTTCTTGCAAATTCACTCAAAGATAATGCAACGGCAATTATCAGCACCTTTCAAGTTAATGGAGAAATACAATGTGCAGGACTGGACATTGTAGCCTATGATCATAAAAAAATGTTAGAAGAACTGCCAAAGAATTTAGAGCTTACCCAAAGTGAAGAGTATACTCATGTCACACCAAAAAAGAGTGAACAAAAGTACATTTATTTTGTCATAAAAAAGCATTCTGCATCAGTATGATGCTTTTTTGTGCATAGTTTGTAATCATACTGTAATAAAAATATATTATAATACTAAAACCCACTAAAAACGGAGAAAAACAGATGCATGAGAGAGAGTTTACAATTGATGCGAACAATCCCGAGTTGGAGTTTTTTTGTGATTTGGATGATACCTGTGCAAAAAGTATTTGTGAAAATGCCCTTGAAATTCCAGAGAATTGTATTAAAAAAATAGAATGTTTTGAGGATGCCTTTAAAATATATTTGCAACCGTCGCGTCACTACTACAGAGATGACTGGTATGTCAATCTGACCCGTTTGGATTATGTTTCATAAATGAACACTCGTCTTCTATTTTAATATCCTTATAGTGTGCCTGCATAAGCTCGGCGGCAATGCCGTTGCCAAGAGCTATAGGGTCTTTTTTTTCATCCAGAATCGGCGTTGTGCCATAGCCGCAGCTTGGGGATTTTGACTTTAAAACAATTCGGTCAACTTGCGGGTGAGCTGCTATAAAAGCATTGATTTCACCTTCTAACAGTTTTGTCACATCCTTGTTTGTTTCATCAGTAACAATTCTGTTTTCACCTTCTCTCAGCATGACATTAATGCGCTCTCTTGGTGTTCCAAAAAGCGGTGCTTCAGGACAAAAAGGGATAATTTCATACCCCTTTAAAGCCTCTTCTACCGCAGATATCTTCTTTGTTTTTCCATCATAACGGCAGTATTCACCCAAAATGCAGGCAGAAACAATCACTTTTTTTTTAGCAGATGACAATAGATTTTATCTCCGTCATCTCTTCTATGGCAAAACGAGGACCTTCACGCCCTACTCCGCTGAGTTTCACTCCACCGTAAGGCTGTATGTCAAAACGAAGTGTCGGCATATCGTTTATGACAATTCCTCCGGCATCCAACTCTTCTATCGCACGGTTTGTAAGCATTAAATCATTGGTAAAAACTGAAAACTGCAAACCGTACGGCGAATCATTCATTCTTTCAACCGCATCGTCAAAATCAGCCACCTTCACCAGTGAAACTATCGGTGCAAAAACCTCTTCACAGATAATTGCCATATCATCTCTGACATTTGCCATCACACAGGGGTAAAAAGTTCTCCCCTCCAAACGCGGAACCAGCAATGGAATGGCTCCCTCTTTTATAGCCGCATCCACCCATGCCATCGCGCGTTCACATGATTCATCATCTATAAGCGGGCCCATAAATGTTTCTTCATCATAAGGACTGCCTACTTTTAATTTCTTTGTTGCTTTTGCCATCAACTCTGCAAACTCATCATAAATATCTTCTTGCACATAAATTCTTTGCAAAGATATACACACCTGACCGGAATTGACAAAAGCACCCATGGCACATTTTGTGGCTGCGTAAGCCAGATCAGCCGATTTTTCTATGAATGTTGCTGCATTGCCTCCGAGTTCAAGCCCTATTTTTTTAATCCCTGCATTTTTTGTAATAATGTTACCAACAGGAACACTCCCCGTAAAACTGATCACACGCGGAATATCACTTGTAATCAAAGCATTACCCACTTCTGCATCACCATATACTACACTCAAAGCATCAGGTACGGCATAATCACTCTCAATAAAAAGCTTTGCAAATTTATATGCAGTCAATGGTGCTTCGGGTGTCGGTTTAAGCACTACAGCATTTCCCGCAACAAGCGCTGGCCCGAGCTTGTGCGCCACGAGGTTTAAAGGAAAGTTAAAAGGTGTAATGGCCACCACAACACCGGCCGGTTCGCGTCGAAAAAAGCTAAGCGTTTTTTTCCCGCTCGGCATGGCATCAGTGTTAATTGTTTCCCCATGCATAGTGCGCATTGTTTCTGCTGAAAGAGTTATGGTCTCGATACAGCGTTCAACCTCTATACGTGAAAAAGTTATGGGTTTACCCACTTCGTCCGTAATGGTTTTTGCCAAATCTTCCTTATTTTCCTGAAGCTTTTTGGCAACGTCAAGGAGCCATGCACAACGCTGTGCCAGTGTACTTTTTTTGGCAAATACAGCAGCCTCTTTTGCAATATGCAATGCTTTTTTTGCATCTTCTTCACTGCATACAGGCGCAGTTGAGACTACTTCTCCGTTATAAGGGGACTTTCTTTGGCTCACCTCAGCTTTACCGACTTCTTTAGAACCGAAAAATATTTTTGCTTCTTTCATCACTTTTTCCTAAGATATCATTTTATAGTAAGTAAATTATATCATTTTAATTGTAATCTCAATATAATTAGCGCATGAAAACCTTTATAACGACTCTGTTTTTAGTCTCTTCTTTGTTCGGATTTGCAACAGACAAATGGCTGCATGATTATGATAAAGCCCTCAGTCTGGCACAAAAAGAGCAGAAAAACATCTACCTCTTTGTTGGAGCGGACAAATGCCACTTTTGCAAAAGATTTAAAGAGACAACACTTTCTCAAAAAAAAGTCATCAAAAAACTGCGTCAGAATTATATTCTCTTATATCTTTCGCGTGACCGGCACTTTATTCCAAAAAAATTCCAGAGATTCGGCGTTCCAAGGCACTATTTTCTTGATTCAGAGGGAAAAATTTTATTTGAAAGTTTCGGAGTGCTTGAGCCCGCAGGTTTTTTTACTCTTCTTGATGAAGCCGATTTAAATGCAGACAACTAAGAGCAGGCAACATCACAATACCGGTCTCTTATTTTTTTAAAATCCTCAATATTATTTAAAAATATATCAATAAGCAGAGGGTCAAAGTGTCTTCCTTTTTCTTCTTCAAACATTGCAACAATATCTTCATCCTTCCAGGCTTTTTTATAAACTCTTTCGCTTCCGAGTGCATCAAAAACATCTGCCACAGCGGTAATTCTTGCATATATGCTTATATCTTCTCCCGCCAAGCCTCTCGGGTATCCCGAACCATCATATTTTTCATGATGCTCATAAGCAACAGTGGCTGCAATTTGTAAAAGTTCTTTATCACTGTGCCTGAGCATTTCGTACCCCAAAGTCGTATGTGTTTTCATAATTTCACTCTCTTGAGCGGTATGTCTTCCCGGTTTATTGAGTATGGCATCAGATATACCTACTTTTCCGATATCATGCATCGGACTTGCTTCTTTTAACATTTGTGCATGAAATTTATCCATACCACTGTACTCCGCCAACAAGCGGGAATATTCCGCCACCCGCCTTACATGATTTCCTGTCTCTTTGGAACGGCTCTCACCGATTGTTCCCATTGTAAATATGATTTCTTTTTGCGTTTCACGGATCTCTTTGTTTAATGACACAATGTCTTTAATTCTTCTGTGCACCTCTTCTTTGAGATACTCATTCATATTTTCCATATTTTTCTGCAACTCTTGCAAAGCTTTTTTATCTGTAATATTTTCTCTCAGTGCATGGTAACCGACCACTTCACCCCTTTCATCCGTATAGGGTGCAATATGTGCATTAACCCAGTAGACACTCCCGTCTTTGGCTCTGTTTTTAATCTCGCCATACCACTCTTTTCCCGATTTCAGAGTACTCCACATATCTGCAAACAGCTCTTTAGGCATATCAGGATGTCTTAAAATATTATGGTTTTTTCCTAAAAGTTCTTCTTGGGAATATTTACTTATTTTGCAAAATGCTTCACTGGCATAAACAATTTTTCCATGCAAATCAGTTGCAGAAAAAATCACCTCTTTGTCAAATGTCTGAAGCAAATATTCTTTGTCCATTATGGTATTTAAAAAATTATTTTTCACAATAACATCCCTCTGTACTCACGCTCACTTTGCACAGTTTAGCATATATTAAATTAAATTGTAATGTTTTCCAATATTTCTATATTTTTCGGAGTCACAATCAGTGCATCAAACATATAATCAGGATCCAAAGCATTTTTTTTCATATATACATGGGCGGTTTTTATAAGGCGGGAGAGTTTTGTCGGTGTTATATTTTGGATGGCGAGTTCATAATCTTCGCCGCTTTTTACTTCTACAAAATGCAAAATATCGTCTTTAAAAGCAATAATGTCTATTTCACCAAACCGGGAATAAAAGTTTCGTTCCATTATTTGGTAGCCGTTTTGGGTTAGAAAAGAAGCAGCTTTATCTTCTGCTACATTTCCTTTGGCTCTGCTCATGGATTTATATCCTTTCTTGGCAATTTTCAAAGCAACTCTCAGCCCAGACTGAAGTCTGGGTTCCGAGATAGCTGGGCTAGTGTTCGTTTAGCAATTTATTACTTCAACCTGCACCGATTTAAATGCGGCAGTTAGAATTAGTTCATCACTTTTGTCGCCAAAAAGATTGTTTATTTTAGACTCAGCATGGTGAAAGGTTGCAAAAAGCGTTTTTGGCTGAACTTTGTCTGTAATTTTTACTCTAAGCGGATTGGTTTGACCCCATTCGCTTTTAAGTATGACCTTTTCACTGACAAAATCATCGGCATCACCTTCATACACTAACAATATATCTTCTTCATATCTGTCATTGAGCTTTGGACTTCGTTTTGTCTGGGCGGCATTATTATAGTGTGCCAATGTTCTTCCCGTGGTAAGATGGTAGCCTTTAAGAGATTTATTTTGTATCTCTTTCACCATACCTCGAAGTTTATACTGATGATACACAAAGTATCCATATCCATCCTCTGTTCTAAAATCCAACTGGTGTAAAATTGGTGTATCTTCCGTATGCACAGGCCACTGCAAACCTCGTTTACGGTGTTTTTCAAGCCTATGATAGTCTGCTCCGCTAAAACGTCTGTAGGCAACTTCCCGTACCTCATCCCAGACATCTTTTGAGCTTGCATAGTTTGCATCTCCACCCATTTTATTGTCAAGCATTTGCAATACTTCCCAATCATCAGGCAAATCGGATTTTACAAGCGGTTGCGAGAGATGCAGTCTTCGCATTGCATTGACATAAACACCGGTTTTTTCATACGCTGATTTCACACCCACGACAATATCTGCCCGATTTGCGACATCCGTCATAAAAAGTTCTTGTACAAAAAGCAAATCAAGTTCTTCAAATGCTTTATCAACTTTGTTTAAATTTGGATGAATGTGTGTTAAGTCTTCGCCGATATTAAGTACTGCTTTGAGTCTGTCTTCTAACATCTCATCGACAAGTTGCGGCGTCATAAGCCCCACCTCTTTTGGCTCTTGATAATCTGGGTCATAATAGGGCAACATACCCATATCACAAGTTCCCTGCACATTATTTTGCCCACGCAACGGCATCAGTCCTGCACCCACTTTACCGATATTGCCCGTCATAAGTGCCAAGTGTGTGATGGCCATCACTGCATAACTACCATCCAAATGCTCTGTGATACCTAATCCCCAAAATATCATAGATTTTTTCAGTGCATATTCACGTGCTACTTTGCGTACCATTT
Source organism: Sulfurimonas sp. SWIR-19 (assembly GCF_020410885.1). Taxonomy (GTDB): domain Bacteria; phylum Campylobacterota; class Campylobacteria; order Campylobacterales; family Sulfurimonadaceae; genus Sulfurimonas; species Sulfurimonas sediminis. The sequence continues at coordinate 2,058,827 of NZ_CP084578.1, forward strand.
TCGCCAGATATTCATACCCTTCAAGCTCATTAAAATAATCAGGATTCGCATACGGATCACTCAATATTTTTTCTTTAAATGCTAAAAATCCTTTGGTTCTGTCTGCTATAAAACTCTCATCATATAACTCTTCATCTATTATGACATAGGCTAGCATATTTAAAATCAGCAGATTGGCTTCATGTGGCATAATCGCTTTATATTTTGCAAATCTATGCAATTTTATTTCCCGCACATCAAATACTGCCAAATTATCATGTTCACGGGCTACATCAAGAATACGATTTGCGATAATAGGATGCGCCTCTGTCGTATTTGAACCAATCACTATCATAAACTCGGTATTGTAAATATCATTATAAGGATTTGTTGCCGCACCCTCACCTATGGTTACACGCATTCCTTTGAGAGAAGGAGAGTGACATACACGCGCACAATTATCGACATGCGGAGAATTGAGCGTATGACGGGTAAATTTTTGAAAAAGGTAAGAACTCTCACAAGATGTTCTCGCCCCACCGATGGAAGCCACAGATTTGCGACCGTACTGTGCTTGAATCTCTTTCAGTTTGAGTGCACAGGCAGTCGTTGCCGCCTCTAAATCACATTCATACCACGTTTCATCAAGATCCACCAAAGACTTAGCAATAGCATCTTTAATAGTCGGGTTCTTCTCTAAAAAGCTTTTACGAATTCGAGGTGTACGCAGTCTGTCCTTGGCATCTACAAAATCAAAACCGTATTTGCCTTTTATACAAAGCTTTCCCTGAGAAACCACTCCGTCAGGGTGTGCATATATTTTTTTTATTTTATTCTCTTTTACATCCACATCTGCTGCTATATCACAGCCTACACCGCAGTATGTACATACACTGTCTATTGTTTCTATATTTCCCATTTTTTCCGCGCTCCCTAACACCATCATTCATTCGATAAGATTTTTTAAAAAGTATATCGTGAAGCTCAGAGCAAAGCGAGGATTTGCCTTCTAAGATATGCTTTTTAAAAAATCTGCAGTTCAATGAAGGTAGTTTACAATTCTTTGCCTTAAGGCTGATGGAAGTAAATTCATAAGCTGAATGATTAAATAAAATCTAAGAGGAAAAGCATAAAACTCTTTTCTTTTGTCTATTGCTTTTTTCATCCGTCTTACTCCCTCTTTCGTTTCCAACAAAAACGGCATAGCAAAATCATTTTTATCTGTCAGTTCACTCTTTATAAATCCCGGTAAAAGTATGCTTACATGTAAACCGTCTTGCGCATACTTGTATCGAATTCCCTCTGCATAGGCATTAAGTGCACGCTTTGATGAGGCATATACTTTGGCACTCGGGAGTGTAAAAAGCGAAGAGAGTGAGGAGATAAATACAATGTGCCCACTTTTTTTCGCCTGTAATTTCGGTAACAACACTTCCAAAATTGCATGATTTGCAAGAACATTCACCTTGTAAAGATTTTCAAATGCTGCTATTGTTGGTATGTTTTGTGCATGACCAAGAGAGATACCGGCATTTAAAATTACCAAATCGACAACACCGATTTCTTCTATTTTTTCTTGCAGTAAAGAAAAATCAGTCACATCCACAGCAAAAATGTTAACAGCTTTACATGTAGAGCGAAGTTCCTTTTGCAGTTTTTGCAAACGCTCTTCTCTGCGAGCTAGCAAAAAAAGCTCTACATGTGCAGCAGCATATTGACGGGCGAACTCTGCTCCAAGACCGGAACTTGCACCCGTAATAAGAATTTTCACTGCTTTACACAATCCTGATCATAGCAGGCTTTGCATTGACAAAATTAAGTTGCTCGATTTCATTCATCATATTTTGAATGTCTTTTTCCAAAGCTGTATGTGTCGATATAAGAAGATTTGCACTTGCGTTTTCTGTCGGACGCTGCAGCATTGTCTCAATCGAAATATCATTTTGTTCAAAGATTTTTGTCAATCCGGCAAGCACGCCTGCTCTGTCTGAAACATTGATTCTCAGGTAGTATTTGGATCTGATTTTTTCAGTTGGCTTGAGCGTGAGCTGACTCCCTTCCATTGGTCTGTTAAATCCGAGCATAGGCGTAGATTTTCCGCTTCTTGCAATATCTATAATGTTTGCTACAACAGCAGAAGCCGTTGCATCTCCACCTGCACCCGGACCATAGTAGAGTGTTTCACCTACTTTGTCACCAACAACAGAGATACCGTTCATCACACCGTCTATCTTTGCTATCATCTCCTCTTGTTTGATTAAACAGGCATGTACCCGCAACTCAACTTCATTTTTGTCTTTTTTTGCAATGCCTAAAAGCTTGATGGCATAGCCAAACTCTTTTGCAAAAGATATATCATCCTGTGTAACATTTTGTATACCCTCTATGAGAATATCTTCAGGTTTTGCATCAATGCCATAGGCAATGGAAGCCAATATAAGCAACTTATGTGCTGCATCATAGCCACCCACATCAAAAGTCGGATCAGCCTCGGCATATCCGAGTTCCTGAGACTCTTTGAGTATGTCATCATAGGCCACACCCTCATTTGTCATTTTCGTCATCATGTAGTTACATGTACCGTTCATAATGCCTACTATTGACTCTATATGATTGGCTGAAAGACCGTCACGTAATGCTGTAATGATAGGAATACCGCCTGCAACACTTGCTTCAAACTCAAAAGCTTTGTCTTTTGCAATCTCCTGAAGTTCATAACGATGATATGCCAGCAGCGCTTTGTTTGCAGTTACAACAGATTTTCCGGCTTTGAGTGCACGCTTGACAACTTCAAAAGGCTCTTCCACTCCGCCCATCAACTCTACAACAATGTCTATCTCTTCATCATTGATAATATCATCCACATTGTCTGTGAGTGTTATATCCAAACCTCTCTCTTTTTGAAGGTTTTTAACCACACCGCTTTTTACAACAATATCAACACCCGCACGGGCAGAAATTACATCTGCGTTCTCTTTTAAAATCTGTGCTACACTTGTTCCGACGGTTCCCACACCTATTATTCCGACTTTTATCATTACTTTTTACTCTCTTTTTTACAGCCGTCAAACTGTTTTAAAAATTCTTTGATATTTCTGGCAGCCTGACGGATTCTGTTGTCATTTTCAATAAGTGCTATACGAACATACCCCTCACCGTATTCTCCAAAACCTATACCCGGAGCCACGGCAACACCTGCTTCTGTCAGCAGTCGTTTTGAGAATTCCAAAGAACCAAGATGCGCCACACATTCAGGGATTTTTGCCCATGAAAACATCGTCGCTTCATTTTTTTGGATATGCCAGCCCGCACGTCCGAAGGCTTCTATAAGCACTTCCTGGCGGTGATTGTATTTTTGTGTAATTTCACTCACACAGGTCTGATCCCCATTGAGTGCCACAGTTGCCGCCACCTGAATAGGTGTAAACATTCCGTAATCCAACCATGATTTGATTTTTTGCAATGCGCCTATGAGCTTTTTGTTTCCGACAAAAAAGCCTACACGCCAGCCTGCCATATTGTATGACTTAGAGAGGGTAAACGACTCGACTGCCACATCTTTTGCACCCTCTACACTCATGATAGAAGGTGTTTTGTAACCGTCAAAAGTAATATCACCGTAGGCAATATCGGAAATAACATAAAATCTCTTCTCTTTTGCCATTGTAACAAGACGCTCATAAAACTCAGGTGTAACCGTTGCCGTTGTCGGATTGTGCGGAAAATTCACCAATACATATTTTGGTTTTGGAGAGCTCTCTTTAAAGACCTTTTCCAGACTCTCAAAAAAGTGATCTTCATTTACCCGGTAATGCTCATCAAACTCTATACCGAATTTGATGACATTGCCTCCGGCCAAAATAAAAGAGTATTCGTGAATCGGGTAGGTAGGATCAGGTACAACCGCCACATCGCCTATGTTTGTAATGGCATAGGTAAGGTGTGCATATCCCTCTTTGGAACCCATCGTTGCGACACATTCTGTTTCAGGATCAAGCTTGCAGTCATAACGGCGTTCATACCAGTCTGCTATTGCTTTGAGGAGTTTTGGAATTCCTTTTGAAGAGGAGTATCCGTGCGTTTTTGTTTTTTGGGCTGATTCGACAAGTTTGTTTCTTATATGCTCCGGCGTTGGACCATCCGGATTTCCCATAGAAAAATCTATAACATCTTTACCGGCACGGCGTTCTGCCATTTTTATATCATTAACTTCCGCAAATACATACTTTGGAAGTCTCTCAACTCTATTAAAATTAAACTCATCAAACATTGTTTACCCTATAACATGAAATATTTAGTGCTATTTTAGCGAAAAATTATTAGAATAAAGTTACAGTCTGCGAATTATCTTGTACCGCTCGGATACAACACAAGTTCATCTTTCACATTTTTGAGTGTATGCATATCCGATATTTTGATATATTTCGCATTTTTAGGCATTCTCAGTGCCAGCTTTTTATAGATTTTATTTTTTTTAAAAAGTTTTAAAAGGTGTAAAGAAGCATCATAATAAGCAATATACGGATACCATCTGTTTCTTCTTGAACTTTTTATCGTCAAACTTCTGATCTTTGAAATATCTAGCCAGTGGGCATACAAAGAGCGTTTTAATTTCAGCTCTTCGCCTGTATGCAACTGCGGTACATTGAGATATCCGTTGCTTATGTCAATGGTGTATGTCCACTCTTTCAAAGAATTTTTTTCTACGTCTATTATATTGCAACCGCTTTTTTGCAGTTCGTTTTGCAGTATCAAAGGATCGGTTGCATACTCTGATGTGAGATTGATACTCCAGGAAAATTCTGAACTGTCAAAATTTGATGCTGTTGTCACATATCTGAAATAGCCTAGATTTTGTAAAGTATCTTCCATGATTTTTACAAAAAAGAGAGGATACCCGCTTGTTTTAAAATTGAGCCGAAAATCCTGTGGTGAACGAAAAAAAAGATTTAACAGACCATTGTCCTTGAGTGTCTGTATGACTTTTACCGCATTGACTCTGTCTTTGACATAAAAAGAGGATTTCGGTTCAAAAATCACATTGATAAAATCTTTGTTTGTCTCATAGGATTTTTCACCTAAAAAGCTTTTAATTTTCACATCCAATGGGTCTTGTGTTATATCAGCACAATTTGCAAAACTGAAAAAGAGTGCCAGGAGAACAAAGACTTTTACCATGCACTACCTCTGTTGAGTCTTTTAAACTCCTCAAAAGTCAACTCCTTCACTGCACCGTCTTTATACAGGAGTCTTAATGTTTTTTTCGAATTAAATTTCTTTTTCTCTGCATCCGTGACAACATCTATGTAGCCATGCCCAAAAATCAAAAGCCACTCTTTGTCCGGATTAAGATCAAACTCTCCCGTAAATGTCTTTTGATATTTCTTGTTTGTTGCAACATCAATATAACCCATCCAAACTTTTGATCTAGCAATAATTTTAAAACTTTTCTCTACGGCTTTTTCTTTTTTTACTGCAACTTCCTGTGTCGTGTTTGCATCTTTGAGTGTCCTGTTTTCCTCTTTTTTCTGACTGACATTTGTATCAACAGCTACAATCTGAGTATAGTTTTCTTTTGGAGGAGGAGTCTCTGTCTCTTTATCTGTCTGTTCCACTGTATAATACAAAGCAGCAAGCAGCACAACCATCGCAAGTAAAATATAAAAAAGTGTAAAGTTTTTCTCTTTTTTCGGTGCTATGAAAATCCCGTCTTCAGTAGTTGTCTCAACCGGATTTTTTTCATTATAATAAGCAATGCCGGCATTTTTAAGTTCACTTAAATCAATGTTATACTCTCTTTGGAGTATCGAAATGAAACCCATAAACTGAATTTTGTTCAAACCGTCAAAGCTTGCATGTAAAATTGCCTGTATATGTCCTACCGGTATGTGTGTATCTTCATAAATTTTCTGTGCGCCGATATCTTTTAATTTTTCCAACCCGTCATTGTTCATATCTCATCCTGTCCATTAAAATAGCTCCGGCAACACTTACATTCAGTGAATCAAAATCATGTGCCATTTTTATACTGACTATATTGTCTAACTTTGCGCTTACTCTTGCAGTAAGACCCTCTCCTTCATTGCCCAGGACCAAAAGCCTTTTTTTTACAATTTTTGCTTCTCTGATATCAATGCCGCCCATATCAGCACCATAGCTGACAAAACCGGACATCTTAAAATCATTCAATAAATTATGAATGTTGTTTTCAACAGCCAAAGGCATATCAAAAAGTGCGCCGGTACTTGTACGAAGCAACGGTTCAATATTAAGATGTTTGATTCCACTGACAATAATCGCATCCACGCCCAAAGCATAGGCACTTCGTACAATAGCCCCGATATTGCCGACATCAGTGAGCCCTGCCAAAACGACTACAAACTCTTTATCTAAAAATGTCTGGTAATTATGGAGTTTGTAATCTTGTACCTCAGCCAAAAATCCCTGATGGTTGGCATTTTTACTCATTTTAACGGCTGCTTCATTTGGAATGCGTTTTATTTCAAAACCCATTTTCATAAGACGGGAGTACTCTTTTTTCTCAAGTTCTTTTGCAAGATACAGAGTCTTTATTTTTTGCGGATAGTTGTTGATAAGATAATATATTGGTTGTTTGGCATAAATTAACATGAGAGTATTTTATCCAAAAAAGTGTTTATTTAAAATTTTTTCATAAATTTACATTAATCTTTGATAAATCTCTTTTGTATTTTCGCCTGTAATTTTACTGATGAGTTTTGCCTGCACTTTTTTAGGCAGGTCCAGTGCCAGTATATCGTTTTCACTGACGGCAGAACTGTTTTGTTCATTAGCTGCCTGAATCACCACAACCCATTCGCCACGAAAGTTTCCATCAAGTTTTGCAACTGTTTCAGCTGCAGTGCCACGCAGATATCTTTGATATTTTTTACTCAGCTCTTTGCACAGAAATATTTCTCTTTCAGGTGCTTCTTTTGCAATTTCTAAAAGCAGTTTTTCCAAACGGTGAGGAGACTCATATAAAACTGTTGTATAGCCACTGTGCAAAGCACGCTGCAAACCTTCACTGCGACTGCTGCCTTTATGATCCAAAAATCCTAAAAACAACATTTTTGTTTCACAAAATCCACTCGCAACAAAAGCAGTAAGTACGGCATTGGCACCGGGAAGCACATCATAGGAAATATTATGTTCCAGGCAGTAGGCAACAAGCACCTGTCCAGGGTCGCTTACACCGGGCATACCGGCATCACTGACATAAACAATATTTTGCTTAAAAAAAGAGGGCTCTAGTTTTTCAACAAAACTTTGTTCATTATGAGAATGCAGGGCAATAAACTTTTGATCGTCTTTAAACTCAGTATTATAACGTTCTTTAAGAATATGGATGAGTTTTTTGGTAACGCGGGTGTCTTCGCATAAAAGTGTGTCAGCGCTTCTCAGAGCATCAATCGCTCTGAGTGAAATATCGCCGATGTTTCCAATCGGAGTTGGAACAAGAGTCAGCAAGTTAAAAAATTATTTTTTATTGTAACGTGCGTTAAATTTCTCGATACGTCCAGCTGTATCAACCATACGCTCTTCACCTGTAAAGAACGGGTGACATTCATTACAAATATCAATTCTCATTTCCGGCTTTTGGCTCTTTGTAACAAAAGTGTTACCACATGCACATGTAACAGTACAGTCAACTAACTGAGGGTGAATACCTTTTTTCATCTTTTTACCTTTTGATACTCGTCGAAGTACGAATATCTATATATTTTTTAAATCCGTATGGGGGCAGATTTTCTGAATGGAATTATAACCAAATTTTTTCTTAATACAAAATTTATCCGATGATATACTGATTTCTTCCGTTCTCCTTTGCTCTGTAGAGTGCATTGTCTACACGCTTAAAGAGTGCGTCCTCATCATCTCCCTCACAGTAAAGCGTTAATCCGAAGGAGAGCGTCACCTTTGGCACCGGAGTAAAAGATTCCTGAAGCATCTTTTTCTGAATCTTCTGTGCTACTTTTTCCAAAGCTTCTACTTTGGCATTTTTGACAATGATGATAAACTCTTCACCGCCCCATCGTGCAACAAAATCATCCTCGCGTACATTTTTCAGCAAAACATCTGCAATTTTTTTCAAAACATGATCTCCGACATCATGTCCGTAATTGTCATTGACCAGTTTAAAAAAGTCTATATCAATCATCATCATGCCAAACACTTCACCATACCGTTTTGCACTTTTTATCTTCTTTGTAACTATGCGGATATACTCCTGTCGGTTATACAAGGCAGTCAGCGGATCATGAATAGTCAAGGTCTCCAACTCCTGGGATGTCATTTTGACCAGATGGGTTAATGACTTTTTTATAGAGTCAAAAGTATGCTTTGGTGCAAAACTTTTTTTCTCACACTCTGTAGAGTCTGATTCTGATAAGAAGAGCGCTGTTGTTGTGACATTTAACAACTCCGCCATTTCACAAGATTGGAAAAATTCACCAAAAGTAAAAAAACCGCCTGTCGGTGCGATGGCTTCCAAAACACCCAGTTCATCTTCAAGTTTTTCTCCTAAAAGTGCTTTTCGTGCGACACAGGAATATATAAAAATTGTCTCTGCACAGTACCGGCTCAAAGCACCGTAGAGTTCATCAAGGTGATCTGTCAAATCTTCAATGTCTGCAAAACTAAACCGCACAACATCGCCTACTTCAAATCTGCCTGCATACTGCAAAAAGCCCTCTTGCGTCACAGCAATCGGATCCCGCGCTACAGTAATGTCTCCTTTTTTCAGCAGCAAGGGAAAAGGAGCACATGCTTCAGGAATTTTTTCCAAAATATGCTTGCCGAGGTATCTCTTGTATATGTCCAAAACAGGGATTCCGTCAAGTTCATACAAAACAGTCTCTTGTGCTTTTGTCACTATCATCTCTTTGCCGATAGGGGTCCAGGCAAGAATATAATCACTCTTGGCATGGAGTCCCTTACCGCTTAATGTTGCTATCACACATCCGTTGTCACTGTAGTCTTTCTCGTCAAAAACAAATGTTTTTTGAAAAAGTTCATCACCGGCTCTTCCTCCTGCAATGACAATATCGGGCATAGCCCTGTGAATATCTTCTATCAATGCTTCAGCGTTGCTTTTAAATCCGTCACTGAAAATTATCATCGCTTTTGTATTGTCCCGCACCAACGCTTTTTGCATCATTGCAACATTAAAATCATCTTCAAAAGAGTAAAGTTTCGAAACGACTGTACTTTTTTTAAAGAGACTCAAAGAGAGCACAACTTCTTTGTCATACATCACAGCATTCGCTATGCCGCCGGCCGTTGTGGTACCGATGATATTTGCATAAGGGAGTTCTTTTTTGATAAACTGTGCAAGAGAGAGGCAGAACTCTTCCTCTGTAATCCCGCTCAACACCTGAACAAGAAGTGCTTCTTCCTCTTTCAGTTTATGCTTTTTTACAAATTTTTGAAATGTTTTTTCATCTTTATAAATTATATTATAACTCTTCATTCAAAAATTATATCACGGTGTCCTTAAAGCAATATTTTGCTTGCAACAGCCATAACAGCACTCTCGGAACGAAGGATCATAGGTGTACCCAGCCTAAAAACTTCCTGATTTTTCAAAAACTCTTTTTCTTTGGCTGAAAACCCGCCCTCACAGCCTATCAGTACCGTTGTAAAATCACTCTCACATTCGAGTTTTTTATCTGTAAAATCAAAAACTTTTGTATCCGGGTTTTCTTTGATAAATGTTTCGAGCCCTTCACATGTAGTAAACTCCATAAACTCTGTACGTCCACACTGCTGATTTGAAGCCTGTATAATCCGTTCAAACCGCTTGAAATCAGGCTTAAAGTTTTTTTGACTGCGCTCGCAGTAGATGAAAGTAATCTTCTTCACCCCTGTTTCGTTCAGACTTGCCAGTACTTTTTCAACAGACTTGTTATCAATGACACACCAGCCGATATGCAGCTCTTTTTCCGCTTTGACTCTCAGAATTTCTGAAGAAATACGCGCAAACTCTGCCGTTCTTGGTTCTATTTTCTGCAGCCTGTAAAGATGAAGCGTATCTATATCTTCTTTATTGCGAAAGCCCAGTTCGTCACCGACTTTGTGACGGCGTACTTTTATAAGGTATTTAAAGTCTTCGCTCTTTACATGTAAAGTCTCCTGCCCTGCCTCTGCATTGAAAAGATATACCATTTTACAAAAACCACATCCACAGTGACATCAAAAGCACCAAAACAAATTCTGCCTGCAAAATTGTTCTTGCAAACGGTTTGTATGCATTAAAAGCATGCTCTTTTTTCGTGTTCAGATATTTTAGGGCTTTTAACCTTTTTGTTTCCAAAACAATCAACACAACACCTAAAAGAATCATAGCAATATTTTCTATGCTAAAATGCAGATGCTTTGCCGCCATCATCACAATACCGGTAAACAAAAGCGAACCAAGTATTGTCATTGTCAAAGGTGTCAGATACAAAGTATTAACCCTTTTGTACTTAGAAAGCTCTTGAGAACTTATCAGAAAAAAAAGATTTATAAAAATCATCACTAAAATTGCAACAGCAGACCAACTATGTAGGCTTAAACCCATATTATACATTTCATTCATAACGAAATTATATTATAATATGTCCATTAAACAAAGAGTCTGCACAAAGGATATACTATTATGACTGTAAGCATTGAAAAAGCGCTCGAACTGATTTATACAAATACAAAACGAAAATCGCTCAAAATACTGCCGATTGAAGAAGCTTTGGGCTATATACTTGCCGAAGATATTACAGCAACACACAATCTGCCGCCTTATGACAATTCCGCGATGGACGGATATGCGGTAAAGATAGAAGACTCTGACAAGTGTGTTAGAGTATCGTGCACAATTTTTGCAGGTGATGATTTTCAGGGGGAACTCAAACACGGAGAAGCCATCAAAATCATGACAGGAGCAAGAATTCCGCTTGGAACCCAGTGTATCGTACCGATTGAAGATACACAAGAGTGCCAAAACGGTGTCAAACTTCCCGACAATCTTGTCATCTCAAAGCATATTCGTCTCAGTGGTGAAGATATAAAAAAAGAGACCCTGCTCCTCTCCTGCGGCGATATTATTGATGCCCACCAAATCACCCTGCTTGCCTCTCAGGGAATCAGCCATGTCAAAGTATACAAAAAACCCCGTGTCGCGCTGTTTGCCTCAGGGAATGAATTAAAAATGCACTTTGAGCAGATTACCGAGTATCAACTCTACAATACAAATACACCGACTCTCCTCTCCCGTGTCAAAGAACTTGGCTGTGAAGTGGAGTTTATCGGTACTGCCGCAGATACTTTGGAAGATATTCATACGCATATCCAAAGTGCGCTTGACTGTGATTTTATCATTACGAGCGGCGGGGTAAGTGTAGGCGATGCCGACTTTACAAAAGAGGCGTTTGGAGCCTTAGGTTATGAAATTCTTTTTGAAAAAGTATCCATTAAACCTGGAAAACCGACCACTTTTGGAAAAATCGGAAACAAAGTCATCTTGAATCTGCCTGGAAATCCGCTCGCAGCCGCTTTGAATTTTGAGCTTTTCGGAAGAAGCATTATTTATGCAATGAGCGGACAAAAAAACAAATACATCAACCCTATTACTGCCAAAATGAAAAATGATGTCACACTGCGTTCAGGAAGGAGAACCGTTATTCCCGGCTATTTTGATGGTGAATATTTTACAGTTTGTGAGCAGTATGCTCCGGGGATGATTTCTCCTTTGGCAGAGGCAAACAGTTTTATCATTACTGATGAAAACTGTTCAAAAATTTCAAAAGAGACTCCTGTCAAAACAATCAGCACCAAGTTCAGTTTCTGCAGTGCAAACTTTATTCCTTTAAGCTAAGTGCCTGACAGGCACTTAAAGCATCCCCATGGTAAGCTTTGCTTCATCACTCATCTTGCTTTGATCCCATGGCGGATCATACACCACCTCAACATCAAGTTCTTCAACAGAACCGTCTTCTATCGTGTTGGCAATATTTTTCACCATATCTATAATGATCTGACTCATGGAACAGGTTGGTGCGGTAAGTGTCATGACTACTTTGCATTTGTTGAGCTTGCTCACAGGGTCTTTTTCACATTTGACATCATAAATAAGACCAAGATTATAAATATCTACCGGAAGTTCAGGGTCGTATATCTTTTTTAACTCTTCAATAACCCGTGCTTCACTCTCCTTGGGCGTCACATCTCTTATATCACTCATACCGTTTCCTCTTTACATCTTTTTGCATAAGCATAGACTTTGTTTAAAAAAGCCTCTAAACTCTGTTGACGAACAGGAGAAAGATGTTCGATTATTCCTAATTTCTCAAGCTCTTTGGGATCAAAGGCAAGAATATCATCCACCTCCTGTCCGCTGAAAATATCTAAAAGCAGACTCAGCATTCCCTTTGCCATTTCGCTGCTCCCCTCACCTCTTAAAATCAGCTTACCATCTTTACACTCACCGACAAGCCAGGCATGAGAGGCACAGCCTTCTATAAATGTTGCCTCGTTTTTTTCTTCTTGGGGCAGTGTGGTATGTTTTTTTCCCAAATCAAAAATGTATTCAAACATTTCGTTTGGTGTTTCAAACATCTCCAGATCTTCTTTGTAGTAATTTACTTTCTCCCTGACACTCATATCTCTTCTCCAAACACAGTCTCACAGCAGTGATGGCAGGTGGCTATACACTCCAACTGTCCATGACCGTAATAGACCTTTTCAAAAGAGAGGTGCACATTTTCTCTTGTTTTTTCATCTTCTATCGCATCAATGATTTCATTTGCAAAGGCCAAAATCAACATTTTTCTGGCCTCTTCAAGCCTGATACCCCGTGAACGAAGATAAAAAAGCTGTTGGGCATCAAGCTCTCCTATCGTTGAACCGTGACTCGCTTCCACATCATCTATATAAATTTCCAACTGCGGTTTGCTCGCCATATAGGCCCCGTCATTAAGTAAAACGGCCTGGGAGTTTTGGTAGGCTTTTGTACCGCTCCCCTCTGCTTTGATTTTAATGAGCGCATCAAAAATTCCCCGTCCGCTCTCTCCTAAAATTGTTTTTGCTTTTTGGGAACTTTTTGCATTTTTTGCCGCATGCACAATCTGAGAAACTGTGCCTCTTTTACCCTCTCCTTTTGTATATAAAAGATGGTGTGCTTTGAAATCACTGGACTCCATCAATTTTGCCTGTATTAACTGAAGCCCGTCAGCATTGCCAAAATCAAAACTGAAAAAGTTTGCACTGCTTTGTTCTGAGAGTTCTATAAAATGCGAATAGAGTGGTGTATAAATGCCCTCTACCAGTGTTTCATCTTTTATAAAAGTAAAGCGCGTATCTCTTTGAAGATGAATATCACAACCGTACAGCACCAAACTCTTTTTTGCATCACAGCCTATAAAAGATTCACTCAGTGTCACTTGTATATTTGCAGCAGTATTCACAGAAATTCTGTAGGCTATAAGTGCATCTTCCTGCGTATATCTGTGTAAAATCTTTATGCTGCTGTCATTTTCAAAATTGATCTCTATTATCTTTGGAGAGAGCAGATGCCCCAGATAATAAAGCGGATCAAAATGTTCCTCAGCTATGCTGTGTCTCTCTGTATAACCAATTTTCAGATCTTTTGGAGCGCGAACAACCACACCGTCAACGATCTCCACAAAATCGGCTTCTTCAATTTCAGACTCTTTTTTTGCAACAACTTTGTACTCAGTACTCAGAAGTTTTTCAACAGGAAAATAGCGATACTGCTCCGTTTTTTTCGTCGGCAGTCCGAGCAGTTGCAGACGCGATGCCGCAACTTCTGTCTCTTTTGTAACCACAGATGAAAGATTTTTTAAACTGTTTGCCAAAACTGTCTGTTTCATCTTAAAACTCCTCAAGAGCTGTGTATCCCTTCTCTTCCAACTCTGCCACAAGTTCAGAACCTGCAGTTTTTACAATTTTGCCGTCTTTAAGAACATGAACATAGTCGGGTTTGACATACTCAAGGATTCTACTGTAATGCGTGATAATCAAAAATGTTCTTTTCTCATCTTTGATTTTGTTGATTCCCTCACTTACCGCCCGCAGAGCATCAATGTCAAGTCCCGAATCAATCTCATCCAAAATAATAAAATCAGGCTCAAGCATCAGCATCTGCAGCGTTTCGTTTCGCTTTTTCTCTCCGCCCGAAAAGCCCTCGTTGAGTGAGCGGGTAATCAGTTCGGGTTTCATTCCAAGTTCTTGTGCCAGACGCTTTGCTTCGCGTAAAAATTCTGCAGCGTTGAGCTCTTCTTTGCCTTCAAACTTTCTTTTTGCATTCACAGCAGTTCGCAAAAAGTATGCATTGCTCACACCCGGAATCTCTACAGGATTTTGAAAACTTAAAAATATACCTTTAAGCGCACGCATTTCCGGTGCTTCTTCAACAATGCTCTCTCCTTTGTAGAGAATATCTCCCTCCGTCACAGTAATGTCATAATGTCCAACAATAGCTTTGGAAAGTGTTGACTTTCCTGCACCGTTTGGTCCCATAATTACATGAACCTTCCCTCTTTCAAGACAAAGGTCCAAGCCTTTTAAAATATTTTTTTCACCTATATTTGCATGTAAATTTTTTATTTCCATCATTGTACTCATCCTACACTTCCCTCCAATGTTAATTCTAAGAGCGCTTTTGCTTCTACCGCATACTCCATCGGCAGTTGGTTAAACACCTCTTTACAAAATCCATGTACTATCATGCTCACAGCATCCTCTTCGCTGATACCCCGTTGACGCAGATAAAACAGCTGCTCGTCACTAATTTTTGTTGTTGTTGCCTCATGTTCAACTTTGGCATGGGCACTTTTGTTCTCCAGATAAGGAAAAGTATGTGCCCCGCACTCACTTCCGATAAGCAGGGAATCACATTCACTGCGGTTATGCGCACCTTCTGCTTTTGCCGCCATTTTTACAAGCCCGCGATAACTGTTCTGTCCCCGCATCGCAGAAATTCCTTTTGAGATGATGGTTGAACTTGTATTTTTTCCCAAATGAATCATCTTTGTCCCTGTATCTGCCTGCTGTGCAAGCGTTGTCACAGCGACTGAATAAAACTCGCCCACACTGTTGTCTCCCTGTAAAATACAGCTTGGATACTTCCAGGTGATGACGGAACCTGTCTCCACCTGCGTCCAGGATATTTTTGAATTATCTCCCTTGCAAAGACCGCGTTTGGTAACAAAGTTGTAGATTCCGCCTTTGCCCTCTTTATCACCCGGATACCAGTTTTGAATGGTAGAATATTTGATCTCTGCATCTTTCATCGCAATGAGTTCCACAACAGCGGCATGCAATTGCGAATCATCCCGCATCGGAGCCGAACAGCCTTCATTGTAGCTTACATAACTTCCCTCGTCTGCTACAATCAGTGTTCTCTCAAACTGTCCTGTATTAAGCGCATTGATACGAAAATAGGTACTGAGCTCCATAGGGCAGCGAACCCCTTTTGGAATGTAGACAAAGGTACCGTCTGTAAAAACAGCGGCATTTAAGGCTGCATAATAGTTGTCATTCATCGGGACGACACTGAACATATACTTTTTAACAAGTTCAGGATAATCCTGCAGCGCTTCAGAAATAGAACAAAAGATAATCCCGTGCTTTTTGAGCTCCTCTGAAAATGTGGTTTTTACAGAAACCGAATCCACAACAGCATCTACGGCAATTCCCTGCAACTGCTTTTGTTCATCCAAAGGAATGCCCAGTTTTTTATAGGCTTCAAGAATTTTAGGATCAACTTCATCAAGGGAGTTTGCTCCCTTTTTTGGAGCCGAAAAATAAGAGATTGATTGGTAGTCTATAGGTTCGTAGGTTACATGTGCCCAGTGGGGCTCTTGCATTTTCTGCCATTTTTCAAGGGCATTTAAGCGCCACTGCGTCATCCACTCCGGTTCATTTTTCTTTTTCGAAATGAAACGAATGGTTGTTTCATTTAAGCCCGGAGGCAGTGTGTCTTGTTCTATATCTATCTCAAACCCGAGTTTATACTCGCCCGAGACAGCTTTGTTAATCTCTTCTTGTGCCATATCTTTTCTCCTTTTGTATCAAAAGAAACAGTGTTTTTTACTTTTATGCAATTTAAGTATAGCACTCTATTATTAAAAAATATTAAGAAGACTCAAACACTTGCAGGATTTAAAAAAGTTTCTCCTCTTTTTATCTTTTCAAAAAGGTCTTTGTCTTTAAAATCCTCTAAAACCTGTGGTGAAAAAACAATCTCTTCAAGCTTGATTTCACCCATGTTTTTAGAGTGGGCATCTTGCACAAAACACTGTGCATAGCCTGTGGCAGTTTCATGCACTATAACGCTCTCAAGGCGTACCTCTTTTTCTCCGTTTTGTGTTGATGTGAGCGATAAAAGTCTCTCTATCATCACAAAAATAACACGTGAAAACTGCTCTGCCGAAGGCGATACAGGCAGTTCCACCCAGCGTGCAGAGTGTTTTTTCATATCACGGACAAACTCCGGATCATCATCACGCCACAGGGCAACAGCATGGTCAAAACTCTCCACAAGATCTTTCATGTTTTGCTTCATCAGTCCAAAATCATAGACCATCTGTCCATTATCCAAAAAGTTGGATGCAAAAAGCAGTTCTACTTTATAAGAGTGCCCGTGAATAGAACTTCTGCATTTTACAGTCGAGCATCCCCGTACAATATGTGCATTTTCAAATTTAAAAAGCTTTCTTATTATCATCTAAACTCCTTTGTTTGCATCCCAGATTCTTATGTGCAGTCTGTCACTAAAATTATATCCCTTTGCCTTGCAGAACTCTATGAGTGGCTGGGTATTTTCTTCCAACTCTTTTTTGCTGCCTGCTACGGGCATACAGTAGACCTTAGTCTGAGGGGAATGCATGGTAACGCTTTGTATCTCCTCTTCTAAAGCCATATTTATAGACTCTTTGTCAATGGAAAATTTAAAAAAAGCATCTTTGGCATTTGCGGCAATATTGTAAATCACATCACCGCGCAGACGCTTGTTCAGGGATTCTCCAGAATTAAAAAGCTTCACTGACAGAGCAAACACACACTCTTTGTAGACAGGATATTTTTCAAAATCAACCGCTAAAGAACCGTTTGTTTCAAAAGTTATCTGATGTCCCTTTGCCACAAGGGCTTCCAAAAAAGCAACAAAAAGTGCATCATTAGCATAAATCAAAGGCTCACCGCCTGTCAAAACAATGTCTACCGCTTCTGGCAAATCATACAAAGAGAGTACATTCAGCAGTTCTTCTACTTTATAAACAGGTACCCAACTCTTTAAAAAGTGTTCTTTATTGACGGCATAGACTGTGTCACAGCCGACAACGACTGTACCGTCATTTGCCGTTTCCATGCAACCGAAACCTTCACATTTCATATTGCACCCGCCGAAACGGAAAAAAAGAGAAGGCGTGCCTACATATTTGCCTTCGCCCTGAATAGAGTAGAAATGTTCAACGAGGTAGATCATCCACCCGTCTCATAAAAAGCTCTGTTGGAAACTTCATCATCCTCTCCGCCCCAGCGATTTTTTTCCGGTTTCGTGCGAACTACTTCTTTTAAAACAGCCGCAGCCCCTTTTATATCGCCTTTTTTGATTGACTCAGCAATGCTCATTGCCTCATCAAAATACAAACACGGTATCAGATTACCCTCTGCCGTCAGTCTTATGCGGTTACACTGTTTGCAAAAATCATCACCGTAGGGTTCTATAATGCCGAATCGGTACCCGTCTTTCATTCTGTAATAATGCGAAGGAGACGCTCCGTCAAAGCCTTCGTCTTCAAAGTCATACTTTTGTCTGAGAATTTCGAGAAGTTCTGATGATTTAAGCCCTGAAATGTCCGCTTTGGCAAACTTGTTTTCCATATACTCTATAAAACGCACACTCATGTCACGTGCTTTACAATACTCCAGCACATCTATAATTTCATCTGCATTCATATTTTTCATAGGCACCATATTTACTTTTACTTTAAGTCCTACTTTTAAAGCTTCATCTACACCCTCAAGCACATTTTTAAGTACATCTTTGCCGGCTATAGCCTGTGCAACTTCCGGTTTGAGGGTATCTATACTGACATTAATGCGTTTGAGCCCTGCATTTTTAAGTCTTTGTGCCGTGCCTTTGAGCAAAAAGGCATTGGTAGTCATTGCCAAATCTATTGCAGGTTCATAGTCATAAATCATTTTAATAAATTTATCCAAATCTTCACGTAAAAGCGGTTCTCCGCCTGTTATACGAATCTTTTTCACGCCTTCATCAATGGCTACTTTCATAAACTCAAACAACTCTTCAAAAGTCAATAAATTCTCTTTTGGCACCCAGGAAAAAGGTTTTTCCGGCATACAGTACTGACATCGAAAGTTACATCGCTCCGTTACGGAGACTCTTAAATAATCAACTACTCTCTCATAGCTATCAATCAGCATTTTATTTCCTAATTTTAATTCTTGGTATTATATCTACTGGAGTTGATGCACTTCTTAATCAACTTCAACTTCTACAGTTGCGCATATTATATCATGCAATACTTTTTTATCTTTTCTATAAAATGGCGTTACTAATCCTAAAAGAATTGTTGCAGAAAACAAAAAAGCGATAAAACGGCACAAAGCCCGAAAAAATCCTATATTTTTATAGCTTTTATCATCAACTACTTTAATTTTATATGCTTTTTTCCCCGGAGTCTGTCCAAATTTTGCCAAAAGAACGGCATAAATCAAGCCATACGTCACTACCCCGAAAAATGGTGCCCATTGCGAAGACTGAAATGCTTCTTTGCTCCCCATAACAACATAGGCAATAATATATAAAATAGGTGCATATATCATAAACAGGTCGGTAATGAGTGCTTTTATTTTATCCGGATAACGCGCATAGCGTATGTGAGGTCTCTTTTGTTGTTGTTTTTGATGTTTTGTATTTTTTTTAATGTCTCTAAATCTCATAAAAAGATTATATCAAAGTTCTACTTTAGCGTAGGTAAGGGAGATAAGGACCGCAGTGGTCCAAGCGGAGCAAAGGAATTCACTTCCTTTGCGGGGCTTATCAGAACTTGCAAAGTTCTCTTCAGTGACCTCAGCGGTCCAAGCGGAGCAAAGGAATTATTTCCTTTGCGGGACTTATTAATGCAAGTCTCTCCACACTTCTTTTTTCCAAAGAATAGCAAATATTGCAAAGATTATGATATAAATCATGACATATTTACCGATCTCTTCTCTTTTGTGACGTTTGGAATCACCTACATTTTCAAGATGCTCAATCACTTTATCGGCAGCTTCTGCAGTCACACCCACACGAGGCATAGCAGTTCCTTTAAGGTACGCTTGAGGATCTTCAACAAAAGTTTTGATGTAGTGCTCTCCACGAGAACGAATATACATACTTAAATCCGGTGGTAAAGTACCCAGGTATTTTGTCAAAGCATCCTGATAGTCAAGCACTTTAGTCTCAAATGCCAACTCATCTTGCTTGTGTTTGAAGGTCGGTTTTTCTCCAATCTGTGTCCATGGTGCATGAATTTTACCGTCTAACGAATACGGATAGTGAATTGCATGACATCTTCCACAGGCTGTTTCAAAAGCCATATTCGGTGTTAATTTCTCTTGCGGTACTGCAATTGACTGTAAATAGGCAACCATGTCCGCCACTTCCTGATCTATATCTCCACCGGCTCCGTAAAACTGTGGCATTGGGTATGATTTACCGCTTTTCTCATTGTACTTGTGCTCAAGCATTAAAGCATGTGCAGGATTTTTAATGAGTGCTGCCAAAAATTTCGCATCAAACACAACACCCGCATTTGATAAATCAGGCGGATTCACACCGTAACTCTGCGCAGCAGTGACCGGATCCATAGGAGCCGGCATACCTGCAACTTTGATACTGTGACAACCGACACAGGCACCTGCACCCATGACTAAATCTTTTCCACGAGTCGCATCGCCTTTTTTTGTTAATGCCGGTAAATCTTTATATGCAAACCCTTCACTCTCTACATGCTTGTGCATTTGCGAATGGGCAAACGGCTCCACAAGATAATAAGTTACAAGAGTAAAAACAGTTACTACCGCTAATATAAATAATTCTTTCACTTTTTACTCCTTAAACTTTTTTTTCAAATTTTGTGATAAACGGAAGTATAATCCATAAACCGATAAACGTTATAGCCGCATAAAAACCGATGGCACTAAAGACACCTTCCGGTGGAACTTTCCCCATTGCCGTCAATATAATCATGTCAATCAACATTGCCCAGAACCAATACTTAAACAAACCACGGCGGGATGCAGGAACAGCATTGGGACTTCTGTCTAAAAACGGTAACAGGAAGAAAATAACCTGTGCAAAAGCAAACGCTATCAGCCCGACATTTGTTGAAAACGGTCTTAAAATCTCATACGACCATAAGAAATACCACTCAGGGTAAATATGCGTCGGTGTTTTTAAACCGTTTGCAGGGTCGAAGTTTACAGGATCCATAGCAAAATCATAATGATAAAAGACAAGATAAAAGAAAAGAATAAGGAAAATTCCCACTACCATCATATCTTTCGCTAAAAAGTCGTTCATGAAACGAATTACTTTTGAGTTTGCTTTATCACCGGCTAAATATTTTTTTGCTTCAGCATCAAAGTCGATCTCTTCTCCGTCTTGATTGTTTACATGCGGAATACGCAATGCTCCGAAGTGTAATCCGATAAGACCGATGATTGCCAAAGGAATAAGCAGTACATGTAACATAAAGAAACGGTTTAAAAATGCCTGTGCAGGAACATAATCCCCACGAATCCACTCCACAAGACCGTCTAAATGCAGACCACCCATACTAAACAGGTTGGTGATAACCATACCGGCCCAGTAAGACATTTGACCCCAAGGAAGCATATACCCTGAGAATGCTTCTGCCGAAAATGCAACAAATAAAAGCATACCCGAGATCCAGATCATTTCACGTCCTTTTTTATAAGAACCGTAATAGATACCTGTAAACATATGAATGTAGATAATCAAAAACACTACAGATGCCGCTACACCGTGAACATGTCTCCACAACCAGCCATATCCGACTTCTTGCATAATCGTGTAATTCACACTGTCAAATGCCAAGTCTATATTTGGTTGATAATACATCAGTAAAAAGATACCTGATATCAATAACAGTCCGAATGTAATTGCAAGTATCATACCCATCGCCCATAAAAAGTTAATGTTTTTAGGGATCCAATATTCCGTCGCCAAAACACGATTGAGTGTATCAATGCCAAGGCGTTGATTTAACCAGTCATGCAGGCTTGTTGCTTTTGTAAAATGTGCCATATCTTTCCTTTACCCTATACTTTCAGTGTTATGCCATCGGCGAGCATTTTTTCATATTCCGGTGATGTTTCACCTAACACTACTTTCATACCATCCACTTTAAACGGAGGAATGTCCAGACCACGTGGAGGCGGAGACTTCGTTACCATTCCCGTGTCATCATACATACCACCGTGACAGGCACATAAGAAACTTTTTTCATCAGGGTTGTACCCTGGAATACAACCAAGATGCGTACAAAGACCGACACATATAAGGAAATAATCATCTCCTACTTTGATAAGTCTTTTCTTGTCCATCTCAGCCGTTGACTTTCCGGTAATCTGACTTATATTTTTGTCATATGTTTCAATCATCTCTTTAGACTGCTTCAAGACAAAAATAGGCTTTCCTCTCCATTTTTCCACTACCAGTTCATTCTCTTTATATTGAGACATGTCCAGAGTAGTAAACCCAGCTGCCTTGACACTCGGTAACGGGTCCCACGTTCTCTTCATTGCATATAATGAAGCAACAGCACCCACACCGGCAACAGCACCGAATGCTTTGCCCATAAAACCTCTACGGCTATTATTTTTCATGTTCTCTCTCTTCTTTATTCAATTTTCAATCCTTATTATATACCAAATAAGTTTTAATTATTTATAAATTTAAGCTTTCCTTTAGAAAGTTTACTGTTTTGTTACTATTTTTTTCAATTGTTCCGTAATTTCTCGTAAAAACAGTCTCTAATATCACATTTAAGTGACTTTTATCATAATTATGAACGACAGGAATATTTAAGCTTTCAAACAGAGGAATAAAATCCCGTGTGTAATCTTCTCTTTGTATATAAACAGGTTTCCCGCCAGAGGCTAAAGAATCAAGGACTGCCTGTGGCGAAGCTGTTACTAAAACTTCACTCTGCATTATCATTGCATCATACTCTTCAAATTCAAAGTAATGAACGAATCTTGTTTTTAACATTTCTTCATAATCTAGAAAATAATAAAATCCCAGTTGCAAATACGGGTGTAAATCTTCTATAAAATCCAAATGTTTTTGTAAATCTTTTTCATAATCATCATCCCCGAAAAAATAAGAAAGTGGCACTGTTTTTTCTTTACATGTAAAGTATTTGTCAGCTACAACCACGGCTTTGCAGATACCTTCACCTTCCAAATAGGGAGAGAGTAAAAACTCATTTTCCGCTTTTACCTCATCAGGCTTATCACTGATTCTCACAAATCTTGAAAAATAGTTTCGCATATCTTTAAGCATAATGGGATTAGCTTCCTCAGAATCAAAAATTAATTTGTCGCCGTTATGGGCGATTTGGGGAATGTTTCGCACAACATCAATCCCCACGCTCTTGTCTATGCCAAAATCTCGTGCCGCCTGTGCAATTCTATAGTCACTTGTCAGCAGTGTAATATCTTCATCCTCTAAAGCATTGAGTATCGCCACCGCTCTGCGAAATCTGTCCAGACCTATTCTGTGCCCCGTATGCACATAGTAATAAGTCTTCGCTCCGGGAATATTTATTTCTCTACGCATTATTTTTTTGCAGCCATTCTGATATATATATGCAGTATCTCTATCGCTGCCGGTGTAATTCCGCTGATGTTCATCGCTGCCTGGAGTGTCGGCGGAGAAAAAGCCACCAGTTTTTCCTGTACCTCTTTGGAGAGTCCGCTCACACCCGTAAAATCAAAGCCTTCGGGGATTTTGACTTTGAGATACTTTTTCATACGCTCTATCTCTTGGCTCTGTTTGTCAACGTAGCGGGCATATTTGCCTTCTACCAAAATTTCTTCTTTAATGTAGTCATCATACTTGTCAAGTTCAGGCACAACTGTGACCATCTTCTGCACATCAAATGTTTTACGGGCAATAAGCTGCTGTGCGGTTGAGACATCTTTTAGAGGCTGTTCATCCATAGATGCAAGCAGTGCGTTAAACTCTTTGTTTGGCGTAAATTTTGTATTTTCCAAAAGCTGTGCACCTTCTTGTATCTGCTGTGCTTTTTGCTTGATTTTTTCATACTGTTCATCGGAGATAAGTCCGAGTTCATGTCCGTATTTTCCCAGTCTGACATCTGCGGACTCTTCACGAAGCAAAAGACGATACTCTGCACGGGAGGTAAACATTCTGTAAGGCTCATTTGTTCCTTTTGTTACCAAATCATCTATAAGCACACCGATGTACGCCTCATCACGACGGAGAATAAGCGGTTCTTTATTTTGCAGTGCCAAAGAAGCATTGATACCCGCCATAATCCCCTGTGCCGCTGCCTCTTCATAGCCTGTTGTCCCATTTATCTGACCGGCTAAATAGAGTCCTTTGATCTTTTTAGTCTCAAGCGAATGTTTCAGCTCACGCGGATCCACAAAATCATACTCTATGGCATAGCCGTAACGGACGATTTTTGCATTTTCCATTCCCTTGACCGAATGAATCATATCCCGCTGCACTTCAGGTGGTAAAGAGGTACTCAGACCGTTGACATAAATTTCTGTGTTATCCATGGTTTGTGGTTCCAAAAAGAGATGGTGTCGCTCTTTGTCTGGAAACTTGTCTATTTTATCTTCTATGGACGGACAGTATCGCGGGCTTTTTCCGGCAATCTGACCTGTAAAGAGAGGAGCTCTGTAAAAATTGCTCTCAATGATTTTGTGTGTGGTCTCATTTGTATAGGCAATGTAGCACGGCAGTTGTTTTTTTGTCGCACGGAATTTTTCTCTGTCTGTTCTGAAACTAAAAGGATTCGGCAACGCATCCCCATCCTGCTCTTCCATTACGGAAAAATCAATGCTTGAAGAGTCAATACGTGCACAGGTTCCGGTTTTTAAACGTGCCATACTGAGCCCTGCATCATTTTTAAGCGAAGCGGAAAGTCCGACGCTTCGTGGTTCACCAAAACGTCCGCCCTCTTGCTGTACCTCGCCTACATGTATGATACCGTTGAGAAATGTTCCTGAAGTGATGATGACTTTTTTGGCTCTGTACTCATTTAAAAGTGCTGTGCGGACACCTTTTACCTCATCTTCTTCTATGATTAATGATTCAACCGTATCCTGTGCCAAATCAAGATTGGGTGTACCCAGTACAACATTTCTGGCGATTATACGGTACTTGTCCATATCTATCTGTGCACGGCTGCCGCGAACGGCCGGTCCTTTTGTCTGATTGAGTATGCGAAACTGTATCCCCGCTTCATCGGTAATCAGTCCCATTTCACCGCCGAGTGCATCAAGCTCCCGTACCAAATGCCCTTTTGCGAGTCCGCCTACAGCAGGATTACAGGAAGTTGCTCCGACATTTTCCGCAAGCATGGAAATCATCAGTGTTTTGTTCCCCATTCGAGCTGCCGCCAAAGAAGCCTCTATACCCGCATGTCCACCGCCTACTACTATTACATCATAATTCATTAAAAAATCCATTTTATTATCTTAATGCGAATTTTATCATTTTTCAGTATCATTTGCATAATATAAAGTAAATTACCTGAGGTTTTTAAGATGAGTACAGATTTATTTCGAGATTATGTACCCGAAATACTGGTTTATGACCCCGAAATTGACGGCAGTTACGAGCATAAAATACGCGATGAGCATCTCAGCAGCAAAGAAAAATTATTAGAAAAAGTAAGAAAAGCAAAAGCAGCCGCCAAAGGCAATGCAACAACTTTTAGACAACCAATTCGTACGGAGAATGAAAAACAATGATACAAAAAGCAAACGAAGCCTATAATTCAGGTGATTTTGAAACTGCATACAAACTTTATACACAGCTTGCAGAAGAAGGCAATGCCGATGCGCAAACCTCTTTGGGGTATATGCATCAAATGGCACAGGGGTGTGAAAAAGATGAGGCAAAAACACTCGAGCTGTACACAAAGGCAGCCGAAGCGAAACAGCCGTATGCGCTTTTTAACCTTGCTATTTTATATGAAAACGGTGTTGGCGGTGTCAAACATGACATGTTCAAGGCATATGAGCTGCATATGGAAGCGGCGACAAGAGGGGTGCCACCTGCCATGTATGAAGTTGCTCTCATGCTAGAACGCGGGCTTGGCTGTATGCAAAACTACTCCGAAGCGGCATTTTGGTATGAAGAAGCGGCAAAACGCGGGCATCTGCAGGCATTTAACAATCTTGGCGCACTCTATAAAGAGGGACATGGCGTGATACAGAATGATGCAAAAGCTTTTATCTGCTTTAAACGTGCGGCTGATGGCGGACTTACAGAAGGACTTTATAACCTGGGGCTCCTGTATGATCAGGGAATAGGCTGTGAAGAGGATCATGACAAAGCGCTTGATTTGTGCCGAAAAGCCGCCTATCAAGGGCATGAAAAAGCCAAAGCTATCATCAAGGGTCTTCAAGAAGACGGTAAAATCGTTTTTTAGTTTTTATACATTAACGAGGAAAAAGTATATGTTTACAGGATTAATCAGAGAAGTTGCAACAGTGAAAAGTTTTGTGGGTTCCACTCTCAGTATCAGAGCAACATACAAAGCCGGTATCGGTGATTCAATTGCCGTAAACGGTGCCTGTTTAACCGTAGTAAAAGTAAATCCAGACGGCTTTTCCGTAGAACTCTCTCCGGAGAGCCAGAAACTTTTGGCCATTGAAAACTATAAAAACGAGGTCCATATAGAACCTGCCATGAAAATGGGTGACCGTTTTGAGGGGCATATCGTTCAGGGGCATGTTGATACCGTAGGCACCATTAAAGATATCAAAAACAACGGCAACTCCTATGATGTTTTTATAACGGTAGAGAAGCAATTTATTCCCTATATTGTACCCAAAGGCTCCATCACCATAGACGGTGTCAGCCTGACCGTCAATGATGTCAATGAAAACATTTTTCGTCTGACTATCATTCCGCATACCATGAAAGAGACGCTTTTTAAGAACTACCGCAAAGGCAGTCGTGTCAATGTCGAGACAGATATGTTTGCCCGGTACGTTGCACACATCATCAATCATCAAAAATCAACTTCACTCTCATGGGATGAAGTAGATCGAATAAGTGCAAATTATTAATTTTTCAAAACCCGTACTTTTAACGCTAAGCTGAGAGTGGCAGGAAAGTTGTAGCAGTCGGCACTGAAGTACCGATTCCGGAAAAATGAAGCATACTGTTGTCCGGAACCCATCCTTTAGGGTGGGCTTAGAGTCAAAGCAACAACAGTCGGCGGTGCAGAAAAAAAGTTGACAACAAATGGAGTACAAATCAAAAATCAGGTTTTAAAAGACAATTTCGGACACAATAGTTTCAGAGAGTTGCAAGAAGAAGGCGTGGATGCCATCTTAAACGCTCAGGATTTACTGATGATTTTACCTACGGGTGGCGGGAAATCTCTTGTTTATCAGCTTCCTACGATGATGATGGAGGGCATTACCATTGTCATATCTCCGCTTATTGCACTGATGCAGGATCAGGTACGCGCCCTGCAGGCGCAAAATATTTCCGCTCAGATGATAAGCTCGGCTCAGAGTCATGAAGAGGTGCAGGAGATTATATCGCAGGCATACAGCGGGGCTTTGAAGTTTTTATACCTCTCTCCCGAGCGCCTGAACAACGGACATACCATTGAACTGCTTCGGGGTTTACATGTAAACTTTTTCGTCATAGATGAAGCACACTGTATTTCCCAATGGGGGCATGAATTTCGGGATGACTACCGTGCTTTGGGAAATTTAAAACATAATTTTCCAAACACGACCATCGCCGCTTTTACAGCAACTTCAACCGACAATGTCACACAGGATATTTTAAGAGAATTGCGTCTTGAAAATCCGCTTCTGCTCAAAGGAAAGGTATTTCGTAAAAATATTTTTATCTCTGCACAAAGACGCATCAGCAACGGGCATGCCCAGCTTAAAAATTTTCTCTCACGCCATCAGGATGAGAGCGGCATTATTTATGTCAGCTCCCGTAAAAAGGCCGAAGAGCTCAGTGCTTTTTTAAATGTCAACGGCTACAAATCACTTGCCTATCATGCCGGACTGCCACAGCATGTAAGAGAGCAGAATTTTAAAATCTTTGTCAATGACAAAATCAACATCATGGTTGCCACCATCGCTTTTGGCATGGGCATAGACAAAAGTGACATTCGTTTTGTCGTGCATATGAGCCTGCCAAAATCACAGGAAAACTACTATCAGGAGATTGGGCGTGCCGGGCGTGACGGAGAAGACAGTGAAGTGCTGCTCCTTTTCAATGCAGGCGATATGGCACAGCATAAACGCTTTTTGGCAGAGATTACAAACGAAGAGTACAAAGCCCATCTTGATACAAAAATAGACAAAATATACAAATATGCCACCAGTGAAATCTGCTTTCACAAACAACTCGCCGAATACTTTAACGACACCCTTGATGCGTGTAAAGAGCGTTGCGACAACTGCCTGACATCTGATGACAAACGCCAAGACATCACAAAAGAGGCACAAATGGTTCTGAGTACGATTTATAAAACAAATCAGAGCTTCGGGAAAAATTATATCATAGATATTTTACGTGGTTCAACTGAGCAAAAGCTCCTTGCCAACGGGGCTGATAAGCTTTCGGTCTATGGCATTGGATTGGATTTGAGCAAAAAAGAGTGGTTTGTCATTGTGGAACGTCTTTTGGAGTTAAAAATTGTCACACTCGGAGATTTCAATGTTTTAAAACTGACTCAGGATGCCATCGCCGTTTTAAAATCACAAACACTCGTTGACATCAAATCTTCCAGACTGCAAATCAATACCAAAGAGAAAAAAATCAAACAGGCAAAAGAGTTTGACTATGATGAAGCATTATTTGAAAAGCTTCGGGCAAAGAGAGCGGAACTTGCCAGTGAGATGGGTGTACCGGCTTACATCATTTTTGGAGACAAAACACTCAAGCACCTTGCCAATGACATGCCGACCAACAAAGAAGAGATGCTTGAAGTAAACGGTGTGGGAGAAAAGAAATTCGCACAGTTTGGGAAGCAGTTTTTGGATGTTATTAATGACTCATAAAAACAGTCGGCACTGCAGAAAAAAATTTAGTTTTTTTGGAACCCGTACTTCAGTGCGGGCTTTGTATGTTTTAAGAAAGTTCACCGTCTCGCAAAGGTTTCACATCAGGGTTACATGTAATCTTGTGTTGCATATTCACCGGTTCAAAACTGTTTAACTCCCTCAGAGATGCCACCGTTGCAGCTCTGTAATCTTCTCCTTTGTTTATATATACAAAAAACCCGTTTACATGTAAAGCCAAACGCGTTTTGAGTGCTGTAGAGTATGTTGTCAAAATTGCATCTTTTTTCATACTCTTTTTTATATCGCTGAAATACTCCTGTGTCCAGAGCATCGGATTTGCGTCAGGCGAGAAAGCATCCTGATAGACAATGTCAAATTTGTTTTCAAATTGTTTTACATACTCCCGTGCATCCCCTAAAAAAAGTTCTATGCAAAGAGTCTCATCATCATATCTACCCTGTGTACTGAGTGCTGTTATTACCTCGTGCAGTGCTTTAAATTCGTCCGGGTACTGAAAAGAAGGCAAAGATTGTATCAGTTTTGCATCCAACTCCGGAGAATAGATATGCAGTTTTGTGTGCGGTGCATATTTTTTGTAATGCAACACTGTTGCCAGAGTATTAAAACCCAATCCGTAACAAATATCCAAAACAGCCAGCTCTTTTTTCTCCTTTACATGTAAAGAAGCAGGGAGTATATGCTTTTTCAAGGACTCATGCAAAGCCCCGTCTCTTGTTGAATGATAATGCTGGGCGTACTCTTTTGAGTAGGCTGTATAGCTTCCGTCTTTTGTAAGTTCCAAAGTGTGCACATCTGTGTCAAATCTGTCTGTATCTTTTTTCATGATGCTATTTTACCATTGTGTTACTCAAAATATTGCACAGAGAAACAAATTGTTAACATTTTTAATAATAAACAATCGTTTAAGTTTACTTCTGTAATAATAAAGGATAATTATTTTCTATTAGGAAAATAGTTCTTTAAAGGATTTATTATGCAATCATACAAACATACCATTGTAGATGGTGATGAAATAGCAAAATGGTGGCCAAATCAGCTTAATCTTAAAATACTTACACAGAACAACCCGCGTCTGACGCCTACAGCATCAGAATTTTCTTACAAAAAAGCTTTTGAAACACTCCCTTATGAAGAGCTCAAAAAAGACCTTGTTTCGCTTATGACAACTTCCGTTTCCTGGTGGCCTGCAGATTATGGGCATTATGGACCTTTTTTTATTCGCATGGCATGGCACAGTGCCGGCACCTATCGCATTATGGACGGACGCGGCGGTGCAGCAACCGGTAATCAACGCTTTGCACCGCTCAACAGTTGGCCAGATAATGTCAATCTGGATAAAGCCCGCCGATTGTTATGGCCTCTGAAAAAGAAATATGGAGAGAAAATTTCCTGGGCGGATTTAATGATACTTGCCGGAACCGTGGCGATGGAATCTATGGGTTTACAGACTTACGGTTTTGGTGGCGGCCGTGAAGATATCTGGCAGACAGAAGAGGACATTTACTGGGGAGAGGAAGAGGAGTGGCTTGCTGATACAAGACATGCAGCAGATAAAAAACTCCAAAATCCTTTGGCTGCAGTACAGATGGGACTTATTTATGTCAATCCGGAAGGACCTAACGGCGAACCGAATGTCTTGGCTGCCGCTGAGGATATACGGGTGAGTTTTCGTCGCATGGGTATGAATGATGCAGAAACAATTGCGCTTATAGCAGGCGGTCATACTTTTGGAAAAAGTCATGGAGCCGCTGATCCTCAAAAGTATGTAGGTCCCGAACCTGAAGCAGCCCCATTGGAACAACAGGGTTTTGGTTGGAAAAACAGCTACAAAAGCGGCAAAGGCGCCGATACAATATCGAGCGGACTAGAAGGTGCCTGGACGCCTACTCCTACAAAATGGGACAACAGCTTTTTAGAAATCTTATTCAAATACGAATGGAATCTTCAAAAAAGTCCGGCAGGTGCATGGCAATGGGTTCCTGTCAATCCGGATGAAGAAGATTTAACTCCTGATGCACACATTGCGGGGAAAAAAGAAAAAACCATTATGTTTACAACCGATTTGGCACTGCGAATGGATCCTGAATTTGAAAAAGTCTCCCGTTCTTTCTTAAAAGACCCCAAACTGTTTGCCCGGAGTTTTGCAAAAGCATGGTTTAAACTGACACACCGTGATATGGGTCCAAAATCTCGTTATCTTGGTCCGGAAGTCCCAAAAGAAGACTTTTTATGGCAAGACCCTCTGCCGGATGTATCATACTCATTAGTAAATGAAGACGAGATACAAACGCTTAAAAAAGAGATTATACAAAGTGGTCTGCAAATATCCGAGTTACTCTACGTTGCGTGGTCATCTGCCGCAACATACAGAGACTCTGACAAAAGAGGCGGGGCTAACGGTGCAAGAATAGCCTTGGAACCGCAAAAAAACTGGCAGGTTAACGAGCCTGAACAGTTACAAAAAGTCTTGTCTGTTTTGCGAAAAATTCAAGAGAATTTCAATGCACATCATACAAATCAGATTTCCCTTGCAGATATCATTGTCCTTGGCGGTGTGGCAGCACTTGAAAAGGCACTCAAAAATGGCGGCTACACCAAAAAAGTTCCTTTCCTTGCCGGAAGAGTCGATGCCACACAGGAGCAGACAGATGTTCACAGCTTTGCATACCTTGAACCAAAAGAGGGAGATGCCTTTAGAAATTATCTTCCAAAAGAGTGTAAAGTGCCTGCTGAGCGTCTTTTACTTGACAAAGCACAGCAACTGACACTGAGTGTACCCGAGATGACGGTACTCATCGGCGGGCTGAGAGTGCTCTGGGTCAATTATAAGCAAAGTGACTATGGAGTACTCAGCGATAAAAAAGAGCGTCTCAGTAATGATTTTTTTGTAAATTTGGCAGATATGAATCTATCATGGTCACCGGCAGATGAGGCCCACAGTTTGTTTGAAGGTTTCTCTCACGGAAAAATAAAATACAGAGCAACACGCGCAGATTTAATTTTCGGTGCCAATTCCCAACTGCGTGCACAAACGGAATTCTATGCACAGAATGACAAACAGGAACAGTTTGCAGATGACTTCATTGCGGCATGGAATAAGGTAATGAATTTAGACAGGTTCGATATTTTATAAAATTATTTGATGGTTTCTTGATGAAGCACTTCTCTTGCCTCATCAAAAGGAATCATCTCCTGTTCCAGTCTGAAATTTTCCCCATAATAATGTGATGCCAACCGTTTGTAGACTACTGTTTCTTCTTGGGTCAGATGCTTTAGTTCTGTCTCTTTGGCGCCTTTATAGCTTACACTGCGGTCTTTGTACTGTTGCAGTGTCTTGATATCCATCATCAATGACTTTGTTTGTGGAAAATATGAACGCATTTTAGAAAGGATGGCAAAGCCGTCCATGTCAATATCACCCCAGTAATATATCTCCTTTGTCTCAAGCCAGCGTGTATTTTTTAAAATACCGATATTATACCCGCTCCCAAAAATTGCAATACTGCTTTGAAGCTGAGGCAAAGAGAGAAAGGTTATTTTGTTTTCAATCACAAACACTCTTTGACAATCTGTTTCCAAAGCTTCAAACTGCTCAAGAGTCAATGTAATATCATCACATCCACACATACGCAGCCGTTCATCCAAAATTCTAAAACGTACCTGTGGCAGTATATATTTAAGCCCGTAGCGTTTTTCAAAGGCAAAATCTTTTATGCTTGCAAGTGGCTCTCTTTCTAAAATGCATGAGAGCAAAATATCAAGAATTTTAAGATGTTTTTGTATATATTTCGTGTCAATACCTTTAAGGCTTATCTCTCTTATATAGATATTTGGAGATGGATTATGGGTAAAAAAACCGAGTATCAAAACAAATTTCTCCCACTCTTTTGCATACTCCACAACAAGCCTCGGTTTTACAAAAAAAAGTTCTTTGAGTTTTGGGTAGTGCTTGAACAAATACTCATACCACTGCACAAAAAGAGCATACTCCTCTTTTTCATTTATCAGCAAAAGAAACTGCTCTTTATCATTGACAACTACAAAAACAGGCAGTTTTTGCATGCCCATCTTCTTAAAATGAAACGCCCTGTACTCCAGAGGATACCCTGAGCGTTCAAGTTTCTCTTTTTGCTTTAAAATCAGAGAAAATGCTTGAAGCAATTCCTGCTCTTTTGGCTTTTTAAGGGGGATTTTTACAGGGGTAAAAGGCTTGTTTTGGATATAGAGGCGAAAAATACCTCCGCTGTCATACAAGCGTTGTAAGCGTTTTTGTATAGCGGCAACATTATAAAAATCCATCTGTCAGCCCTTTTTATTTTTCACATACTCTTCAATCTGCATAGAGATAAGCGAAGAATCCATTCCGCTTGGGTTTGCGACAAAATGAACACTTTTTACAAATGGTTCTATGACATTTATCTTCTGTTTGGGTGTAATAACCAAAAGCTGAAGTTTGAGTTTTTCAAAAAGACGCAGTGCATAACGGGTACTCTCATCACTTCCTCTTCCAAACGCCTCATCTATCATCACAAAACGAAAAGAACGACTTTGAATTTTTTCATACTCCAAACCAAACTGGTACGCCAAAGAAGACGCCAGCACGGTGTAGGCAAGTTTCTCTTTTTGTCCACCCGATTTTCCGCCACTGTCTTCATAATACTCTTTCGTACTGCCATCACTCATATACTTTTCTATGGCACTAAATGTAAACCAGTTGCGTACATCTGTAACTATTTTACGCCAGCGTTTATCAACATCCACATACCCCTCACGTCCGTTAAATCGTGCTATAAGCTCTTTTATCTGCAAAAACTTCTGTTCATCGTAAATGTTATTTTCATCGACTGCACCCGTAGTGAGTTGTTTGAGTGTCTGTTTAAAATCTTTTATCTCTACATTTGCAGCACTATTGGCAACAAGTTCTATAAAGGTACCCTCACTGTATTCTATGTCTGTGAGTGATTTATTGATAGTTTCTATTTTTGTCTTTATCTCACCGGCATATTCATCCAAACGGCTTTGCAACATCACGATATTTTGAATTGTTTTTTCTTTAAAGAGTGCTTTGAACTTTTTTTCCCACTTTGGAAGGTTGTCTTTTTGTAACTCCTCAAGTTTGGCATTAAACTCATCACAACTCTCTACAGAAGCATACAACTCTTTGGCAAGTACGGGAAAACGGTTAATAAAACTGCTTTGATGGGTCATAATACTTTGCGAAAGGCGTTGTTTCATCTTCACATATTTGTCAATCTCGTTTTGTATATACTCACGGAGTGTTTTTTGTGCTGTTATTATTGTATTGAGATTAAGCGGTGCAGTGACTAACTCACTTTTGAGATTTTGCAGGGCAGCTTCTATCTCACCTGGAAGCTCCTCGTTTTCTATAATGAGTTTTGCTTTGCCAAGTGCCAACTCTCTTGTGTCTTGTTTTTGTTTTAACTCCCCTATCTTCTGAGTCACACTGTCAAGTTCAAACCTCTTTTGCCTAAGCTCTTTTTCCACCTCCAAAAGTCGTTGTTTGAGTGTTTGAATAATATCGCTACTGCTTTGTAAAGCCTCCATCTCCGCTTGAAGCGCTTCTATCTCTTTGGCATAACGGTACCAGTCAATTGCAGCAAAATCTTCGTATTGCAAAATATCTCGCAGAGCATCCCGCTTTGTCTGAAGTGAGCGTTCTTTTTCTTGTGTTTGCTTAATTCTTTGCTTTACATGTATAGCTTTTTCTTGCGTGTGGTTTTGCTGTTCTTGCAGTTCATGCAACTTTGCAAGATTATCCCAGCCTAAAACCCAACGCGATTTATCGTTAATGTCAAATCGGTCATCTTTTTCATGTCGCATCAGACTTGTTTTAAACTGCCCGTGAATAGTAAGTGCTTTTTTCATCCGTCTAAAATCAGCCATATTCTCTACACAGGCGATGTTAAAGCGCTCTTGTAAAATTTTATTGACCACACCGACAAAAGGAGAATCTGCCTTGACTTCAATCTTTTGTAAAATCGAATTTGGTACCGTTTGAACAAAATCGTTGCTGTTTTTTGTAGTATCTACTTTAAGATAAACAAGCTTTGCACCCAGTTTTGTCTCTTCGACATAACTGCTCACCGCTTCGTATACATCACTGTCGACCAATAAAGAAAGCGCACTGTTATGGAGTATTCGCTCAATGGCACCGTTCCAGCGCTTGTCTTTGACTGTTACTAATTCACCCAAAAAAGGAAGTGCTTCTCTTTTTATTCCCAATTTCTCTGCCATAGCATCACGCATAACTGAAATATGGTGGGGAATATTGGAAGGATTGTTTTGAAGGTGCGCTATCTCTACATCGAGCCCTTGCAGTTTTTGTTCATACGTGGCAAGGGTTACTCTATCCATTGTGAGCTGATTTTGATAGCGTGTTCGCTCATCTTCTATGCCCTCAAGTTCTTCTGTAAGTATCTGTCTTGTTTTTAAAAAGCTGTGTTCGTTTGAAACGGCTTTTAAAGAGAGTTGTTTCAAAAGTGCATTGTAGTGTTGATTTTGTTTTTTTGCTTCTTGTAAAAAGAGATTTTTTTGTTTTATCTCCTGCTCTATTGCGTTTAATCTGTCGGCTCCGTTTTTTTGCAAATCTAATTTGATCTCTACTATATCATTGGAGAGTGTTTCTATTTTCTCATCAAGCAACGCTTTGAGTGAAGCTTTTTTTGTCAATTCAAGGGCATATTCCTGTAGCTTTTGTTCTAAAAGCTCCCGCTCAAACAGACTAAAAAAACGCCCTAACTTCTCGCGCATCATCACAAAAAGTGTATGCTCTTTCTCCACTTTTGTATATTTTTTATACTCTTTTTCTATGGGACGCAGCATACTAATTTGCTCTTTTGCCTCCAGCACTAAATCATGAGCATGATTAAGCTCGGCAAAGTTGTTGCACAACTCATCTATTTGTGTATCTATCTTTGTATCTTCAAGCATATGAGCGCGAATAAACTCTGTAAGATTTCCTATAGATTTAAGCGAAACCGTCTGATAAAAAAGGTTTAAAGCCTGCTCATTTTTAATGCCCATCTCACGGCGAAAAGAGTGTGAATACTCTTTAAAAGTATCAAACACCTCCGTATGTTTGTTTTGTCTGAGTGATTTTTTTAAAGCCCGAATGTCGCTAAAACCAAAAAAGTCCTCTTTAATACTCAAAGTCGATTTTGAAACAATAAAAAACTTATGTACCTGCTTGTTTATTATATAAAAAAATTGTGCAAGGGTTAGCGATTCATCATAACCGATGTTTTCAAACCTGCCCAAAATAACACTGTAACTTTTTTCATCACGCAGACTTACCGCTTTGGAATGACCAAAATTCTCATCCTGTGTTGTTTTGTACTCCCCGACAATGTAAGAGTAAAGAGTTCTTTCTTTTGTTGTTGCTCCGGCTGCTTTGTTGAAAACAATTCTATTGTGCGGCACCAAAAGAGTTGTCAGCGCGTCAACTATGGTTGATTTACCACTGCCGATATCACCGGTTAAAAGTGCATTGCTTTTTTCAAGCGGCAATGTCACAATCTTTTTATCATAAGTTCCCCAGTTGTAAAACTCAAAATGTTGCAGGCGAAACCCCGCACTTGCATCATCTTGTGCAAAATCAAATCTTAATTCCATACTTTTGCCTCTTTATACTCTTGCAATTTTTTGTCCAAATCATCCAGCCAGCTTGCATTGACAAATGCTTTAATGGAGGGCTTTATTTCATACATTTCATCGGCTGTTTTGAGTCTTTTTAAAAACCCCAAATCTTCCACTTTCTTGATGGTGCTTTCTATCTCTTTTTGCATTTTGAGTTCATTAAAACTTGTACCCAAAAAAAGCTCCAAAGCCCCTTGAATATCCTCTTTGCCAAGCACCGCTCTTTCATGTTCTGACTGCACTTCAAATTCGGCAATTTTGCGTCGCAGTACGACACATAACAAAGAGACTTTATAGCTCAGCTCTCTACTCTTTATCAGCTTTGGCAGCGGCTCTTCGCCCTCTTCATACACCCTGTTTTTTAAGTAGGCATAGCCGTCATTTTCATCTATGATTAGTGCTAAACCAATCGTTTCAAAATACTCCGCAACCGCTCCATAGCTGTTGTAAAGCAATTCATAAAAAACTTTTTCGTTGTCACTTTTATAAAATATTCCCTGCAAAAGTAAGATGATGGCTGTTTTGGCATCTGTATTCATCTACAATTCTCCCCGTGTGATGATGATATTTGGCACAAGTGCCCATTTTGCACTCTCTTTTGCATCATCAATTTTAATTTTAATTTTTTTGTCCATCTCTATAATTGTATCTTCAGATTTTTGCACCAAAGAGAGGTAGCCGACAAGTTCACTTATCCCTTTGGTGATAGGAAACTGCTCCACGACTTTTTGAAGCGTTACCTGTGGATAGAGTTGCAAAAGTGTATTGATGTTGTTTTGTAAAAGTGCTTCATCTACATAAAAAAGATTGTAAAAGCTCTCCAAATCAACAATTGTCGTATCGTCTTGTTTTATTTCTTGATGAAACTTTGTTGCCTCTTTTGGCTGATAGAGCCCTTTTTCAAAAACACTGTCAACTTTTACCCCACTGCCCATCATAGAATAAAAATCTCTTTTTGTCGGTGCATCCTCTTTTATCTCAAGTGCTGTTTTTTCTATGTTTTTACACAACTCCAAAATTTTTTTATTTTCTATCCACACCCTGTTGTCAATAAATCTACGAAGCTGTTCTATAAGTTTTGAAGAGACTTTTGTAATTTTACTTGCATGAAGCAAAAGGTCGTGTTTGAGATTTTTTACACTTTCATGTTTGTCAAACTCTTTGATGACGTCTATTGCATAAAGTTTTTCCAGCATTTGTGAGAGTTTCTCATTTTTTTGTGCATCGGTTAAAATTTGCCAAAAAGCAAAAAAACTCTTTCCCTGATCACTCTGTCGTATCTGCTCTTCACTCTCAAAAATAGAGTCTAAAACACCTGCTTTTGCACCCTCTGCGTTGGCAATACTTACCATTGTTTTATGGTTTAACTCCCTAAAGTTGTACTCAATTTGTGCAAAATCGTATTTGAGTTTACGGCTTTGTTCTTCTATGAGCATAAAATGCTCTTTTATGCGGCTGCTGTCAAAACGCAAATCCTCTTTGGCTTTTATTTTTGCAATACGCTCATCAATAGCTCTTTTTTCCGCTTCAAGCGCAGCAATTCGCTGTGCATCATCAAGATGGGTCTCAAATTCCAACTCCTCAAGCAGTTCAAAAATAATGTTAAATTTTGTACGACTCCCTACAAATTCCCGCTGTTGCAGACTTTCTAAAAACTCAAACACCTTTTGGGTGTGAGGAGTAAGCTCATACATCGCCTCATCTTCACTCCCCTGATACCTCTTTAAGTAGCCGTTTTTATCACTGACAAAATCATCCAGGTATGCTTTGGCATCTTTTGGGTACGCATTAGGATCACTTTGATGAATATCGTAAAGATAATCTTCAAGGTAAGCAAGGATGGTCGTGTGATTCAGGGTGACATGGCGTTTTTGGACAAAAACAAAATGAAAAAAACCAACCATCATGGCAAAATTATCGCTATGAAGCAATTTAATGGTTTGATTATAGGTTTTGAGATTTTTGAGGTACTGGTATGTCATGATTTTTTTAAACGTATCATAGCATATCTTTATCGCTTATAGATAAAGAGCTTGAACTTGATATTAAACGAACTTTTTATATTTTTGAGTTCATAAAATTTTGTAGTTTTTTATTAACATGTTTTGCTTCCCATTGCATATGACTGATACTACTTGCAGTTTTATCAATACTGTCAACAAGATTCATATGTATCATCATGGTTGCATAAAATATTCCTAAAAAAACGTAACTCAATTTCTGTACATTTTGTTTAAAAAATGTTCCCATAAATACTCGTAGTTGAAAGTATGTTCCTAAAGCACTTATAACAATCATACTGACACTTAGCGCAAGTGCTGCCTGGTAGCTGTTAAAACTATTGATAAATCCTGAAGCCCAATCTATAAACAACACAAAAACAATATATGCAAATAAAAATCCAGGGAGAGTAAAGAGTAAAGGGAGAAGGCTTATACCACCTATACTTTCTTTTTTGCTATCTCCTACAAAACCGAGCATATAACTAAAAAATGCCGGCATCAATATGATTAAGAAAAAGATGTCTTTGACAACGGTCCAAGCTAAAGTCACCATATAAGTAAAGCCAACTTCCTGATGGATATTTGAGATATCATGTGCTATAAAAAGACCTATGATTAAAAAAAGCATAAAACCCATTTTTAAAAAATTTATCAGGTCACTCTCTAACCAAATAAGAAACAACCTGTGTGTGAGTAATACCCATACGGCATATATTGTAAGTGCAATACCTATATTGAACATTCCCATATTTGCAATCAAATGACCCATATGAAAAAAAGTGAGAGCAAAAATCACTCCCGCCAAGAGTACAAACATCCCTACAAACAAAAAAAGTAAATTCAAATATCTATTTGCCTCTTCGTTTTCAAGCAAGCTATAAATACTCAACTCTGCATTCTCTTGCGCAAGCAAAGATGCAAAAGGCAAATAGACTAACAACATAATAACCGAGAGAGCCAAAAGCCCTTCTATATCACTCTCATACACAGTTTTATAATAAACCAAGCCTAGATAAACAGGCATTAAAAGAAAGAAAAATAAACTTTTAGCAACTCTCATCTTCGTTATCCACCATAAGTATAAACTTCTTCATCCCTTAAAAGACCTTTTTTATAGACGCTCCACTTTCCTTTGAGATTTTGCTCTCCCCACCTCTTAGCCTCTTCTAATGAATCAAACAAACCGGATTCAGTTGGCCACATATTTATCTCTTTAGCATAATACATCATCATCTCCTTTTGTAAGTGTGCTACTGAGCTGCCATTTGTACATCATAATGATCTTTAACTTTTTGAAAAGCACTCTCATTTAAGAGTAATCCTATAAATGCAGAATTAAAAACACCTGAAGAATCTGTCCATTTTCCAAGCATAAACTGACCTCTGTCCCCTTGTGCAAAGTCAATACTTACATTGACATCTGCATACATTTGTTTTAGGACATCTGGATCAGTTATAGTCTGTGAAAAGTGAATTTCATTGGTATAGCCATTTGTAGTGGTATATTTGACTATATTACCTTCTTGTGTAATAGCATAAGAAGATGTGTCATCGTAATTACGTCGACTAGAACTATTTTTGTCAACTCCATAAGAATGACGACTTAAACTGTTATCAGTGTATGTGTGCTCCGAAACTTCATAGAAAGAATATGGGTGTGCTCCTATAATATATAGAGCATCACTCATTCTTGGAGCATTCAAATTATTATAAAGTGTAGTCATTGAACTATTTGAATCATATGCACTTCCATTGAAATATACATTATCAGGACGCAAGTTTGGCATCAGAGGCTTATAAGTTGTTGCGTAATCTTCGTATGAAATTCCACCTACGGTAGCAGTTGTATTATCTGTATTATTTGCCCCCCCTGTAGCTCCTGTATCCGTCGTTGTTGAAGGATATGTCACAATCCAGACACATGAACCATTGCCATTTAACGCTGCAGGTAGTTCCTGAGCATCACAAAAACCTGCAGCAGAATACTCTGAACAGCTTTTGTCTCCGTTAAAATATTCTGTTGTTGCACTGCCTCCGGCATTAACAAACTCTTCAAATGATCCATAACCTTCAAAAGTTGATTCAGTATAGGTTTGTGATGAACACATCTCCGGTCTTGCATTTGTTCGAATCATTACAGAAGACAGCGAAGTGACGCCTTTATTGTTTGTGGCATTTTTCACATTGAGTTGCATGTGAGCTGTGGCACTTGCTTCATCTACCAAATCTTTTCCGATATAGGACTTGGCAACAGAATCAAAATCTATGGCATCCATGGAAATATTTGCACCTTTAAGTGATTTTACTTCTTCTGAGTCACTATCTATGGTAATCCCATTTGATAGATTGTTGTCACTATCAAGTGTTTGGAGTAATTGTGCAATATTTGTTGCAGTTGTATTATTATCTGCTGCGAGTGTTATTGGCGTGATTATAGCTTGTGCAGGTGCTGAACCGATAGAAAGCCCGTTAATACTAAAAGCTACATTGTCCCCCTGTTTACATGTAAAGTACCCTAAAGCATCCGTCAGGCCCTCTGTACCCGATGAACATTTATACTCTAAACCTGTAACTGCCGCGTCTATAAACTGTCCTGTAATCACTGAAGATTGTGGCTGTGTTGAGTCCCCGCCGCTTCCCCCACATCCTACTAAAAGCAGACCTGCCGCTACTGGCAATCCAATATAACTGAAAATATTCATTTTTTCCCCTTTATGTTAAAAATAAAATACTAACATAAAAAATAGTACAAAATATGATTTTTTTTGTTTTTTAGCTTTTTTTATGTAATAATGTGTATTTTCGTATCCACCATAAATTCTCAATGCCATTAAGTTAAGCATTCTCCTGGAACGCGGACTTTTAACGCTAAAGCGTAACTTAAAAAAAAACTAAATATTTGGAAGTATAGTTTGGAGGTTGTAGCA
This sequence comes from Sulfurimonas sp. SWIR-19, assembly GCF_020410885.1. Lineage (GTDB taxonomy): Bacteria > Campylobacterota > Campylobacteria > Campylobacterales > Sulfurimonadaceae > Sulfurimonas > Sulfurimonas sediminis. The sequence continues at coordinate 2,099,772 of NZ_CP084578.1, forward strand.
CTCAAAAGTGCTACTTTGAAGTTACTTGACACGGAATTTTACTACAACCCATTGCCCCACATGTGCATTTTTTTTGCCATGACCAGATCATATTCCGGCAGTATCTCTATGGCATTGGGGGCACGAAATTCAAACTTTTCCAACAGCTCTTTTGTCTTTGCTGTATCCGTCGTCCCTTTCTTTTGCATGATGATTATATTTGCCGTATTTGCAAGTGTTGTGTAGGCGATTCTTAGCAGTAAATCAGGGTTGCTGTGTTGAAACAGGAGATCTTTGAAAATTACCATGTCATTATCACGCGGCAGCGCACGAAAGGGTTTTGCAAAGCTGTTTATAATTTGTATGTTAGTTTGCTCCAGGGCAGCAGGTATATTCACTGCATCTTGCGTGTAGAGTGCAAGATGGAATTCACCCTCTACTTCTGCAATTATTTTTTGCAAAGCAAGTGTTGTTGCATCAATTTTGTCGGTAACTTGCAGGTAATGATTCCCCGGCAAAGGGTTGAAAAGCTCCAAAAACTGTTTTAATTCCATACAAAATCTTTCTTTAGTATGCCAAGTCGTGCAGCTCACGAAACAAATAGGCTTCTACTATATCATCAATCGTTTTTTGCGTATGTGCCACGAGCACCATCATAGACATATTCATAAAGTCCATAACCGGCTCGCCGTCACTGTTGACAACAACGGCTTCAGACCAGTTCTCAAAACCGTCGTATGTGTCGCAATGCAGTACCTCTACAAGTTCCCCTTCTTCTATACGAAGCTGCGCCCAGGTTTTTGCTTCTAAAACAGGTGTAATCTCGGCTTCTTGCACATCTGTAGTGTTCATCGGTACTAAAACTAACATTAGCCGTTTATCTCTTTAAGTTTCTTTTTACTCAGTTGCAGTTTTTTGTTATCCATCACACCTATTTTATGCGAAAGAATGTCACTGGCAATTTTTTTGGCATTTTTAAGAGAGTGCATTTTATATGTTCCACACTGGTAAATATTGAGTTCAGGAATATCCTTTTTACTCTTTACATGCAAGACATCTTCCATGGCTTTTTTCCATGCTTTTGCCACTCTTTTTTCATCAGGCGTACCAATAACAGACATGTAAAAACCTGTACGGCACCCCATTGGTGAAAGATCTATGATCTCAACATGTTTTGAATTTAAATGATTTCTCATAAAACCCGCAAAAAGGTGTTCTAAAGTATGAATCCCGCGTCCGTCCATTTTATCTTCGTTTGGTTTGTAAAAACGCAGATCAAAAACGGTAATTTTGTCTCCGCACGGTGTTTTCATCACTTTTGCTTTACGCACTGCAGGTGCAGGCATAATCGTGTGGTCAACTGTAAAACTGTCTAATAGTGGCATGGTAAATATCCTTAAATTTATTGGTATATATATTTTAGCGAAAAAAATTGATGATAAATTGAAGTATGAAAGTAGGTGTCTATTTTAGCCCAGACTGAAGTCTTCATGCTATTAAGTTCAGAAAAACAACTGATGTTGTCTTGGAACCTAGGTTTTAACCTAGGCCTTAGTCTTTTAAGACACACAGCCCGCACTGAAGTACGGGTTCCGAGAAAGTTTATAAATAATTCAAAAGATTTCAGGAATAAAGAAATTTTAGACTTGGTGGAAGTTGTGCTGAGCTCTGACTAAGGCTATACTGTAGTATGCCGTGTCAGAGTTCTGTGCAAATTATGCCGAAGCTAGAAGTTCGCGAAGATTAAACTCGCGCCTCTTCTCTTCTGTTTAGATACTCCCAGTTTGCATCTACACGCTCTTGCCACTCTTTTATAAGGTGTTTGTATTCATCTTTGAACAGGTGCTTAAAGCGTCCCTGTGCAGCTAAATACTCTTCAACCGGAATAACATTTTTCGGTCTGTATGTTATGTTTAACTCATGCCCGTCAATGATTTCATAAAGTGGAAACACCAGTGAATCAGTCGCAAGGTCCGTTAACAGCATTGTGTCTTTTGGATCAAATTTCCACTCAGTAGTACAAGGAGAAACCGCATTGATAAATACAGGCCCTTCAACCGCCATACCGTGCTGAATTTTTTTGACCATATCTTTCCATTTGTTTGGAGCCACCTGCGCCGCATACGGAATACCGTGGCTTGCCATAATACTTACCATATCTTTTTTGTTTTTCTTTTCACCGTAGCTTACACGACCTGCCGGTGCAGTTGTTGTGCTTGAACCTATTGGTGTTGAAGAGGAACGCTGTCCGCCTGTATTTGCATAGACTTCATTGTCCAAAACAACATGCATCATATTGTGCCCACGCTCCATACAGCCTGAAATCCACTGAAAACCGATATCATAAGAAGCACCGTCACCGGCAAAAGATACGAATTTAGGATTACGGTCAGGCTGCTTGAGACGGCCTTTTCTTTTAAGGGCATTATACATAGCTTCAGCTCCCGCCACAGCAGTTGAGCCATTTTCAAAACCGATATGAATCCATGAAGCATCCCATGAAGTATAAGGATACACTGCTGTACAAACTTCTAAACATCCGGTAGATGCTGAAAGAACCAGGTCATCATTTGTTGCATTCAAAACTTCACGAACAATGATAGAATGTGCACAACCAGGGCAAAGAAGATTTGCCCCTTCAAAACGGTCTGCTGATGTAGAAAACTCTTTTAAGTTTTTAATTTTTTTCATTTCGCTCATCGTTTTTTCCTATAAAAATTGTAATTTCGGTCCACGAACACCGATAAATTGTTGTAATGGAGTAAGCACCTTGCCAGCATCAGCATTTGCCTGCAGTTCAGTATACAGGTCTGTGAGATGTCTTTTTGTCAAATCTCTCCCGCCTAGACCATAAATGTAACCCGAAAGCAAGGCTTTTGTATCTGTGTTAAAAAGTGCACCCGCAATTTCATTAAAAAGCATACCCGGCGCTCCGTTTGGAGACGAACGGTCAAGTGCTGCTATCGCTTTTACATCTTTAAGCGCTTCTTGAATTTCAAAAAACGGGAACGGTCGAACAACACGAAGCCCGACAACACCGGCTTTGATACCCTTTTCTCTCATCTCTGTTGCCACTTCACGGGCAGTTTCCACTGAAGTACCCATGCAAACCACGGCAACATCCGCATCATCCATATCATATTTTTCAACGATGTTATATTTTCTGCCTGAGAGTTTCTCGAACTCATCAAAGGCTGCTTGAATCTTTGGCATTACTTTTGTCATAAGGTCATGGTGCTGACGCGCTTTATGCTCAAAATGCCAGTCTTCTTCTGTTTGCACCCCATGTGTTACCGGATGTTCAAAATCAAGCATATCGTTCATAGGTTTGAAATCACCTACAAAACTGTATGCTGTATCATCATCTAAAGTATGAACCCCTTGTGCAGTATGTGAAGTCATAAAACCGTCCTGGTGCACCATACACGGCAGTCTCACATCATGATCTTCCGCCACTTTAAAAGCGATAAAGTTCAAGTCATACGCATCCTGAGGGCAGTATGCATCAAGCTGTATCCAACCGCAGTCGCGTCCAAGATACATATCCGAATGGTCACCATTTACGTTCAGCGGTGCAGCCAATGCACGGTTTACAACATTTAAAACAATCGGCAAACGCATACCAGAAGCCTGGTAAAGTGTTTCAACCATTAAAGCAAAACCCTGTGAAGATGTTGCAGTAGCAACACGTCCGCCAGCCGCTGCAGCACCGATACATCCCGACATTGCGGCATGCTCAGACTCAACCATTACGAATTCACCCTCGACATAGTTGTCTGCCAAAAATTTTGCATATCCCTCAACTATAGGAGTTGACGGCGTAATCGGGTATGCGGAAACAACATCAATCTGACACTGTCTCATTGCCTGTGCAGCTGCAAAGTTTCCATCCCATACTTCGATATCTCTTAATTCCATTTTATCAAATGCCATCTATTTCTCCTTTGTCTCTTTAGCAGGCCAATTTGCTATTTCTGTTTCTTCGTCTGCTTGTTCCGGGAACATTAAAAGTGATTTTGGATTTGTCGGACAAACCTCAACACAGATTGCACACCCTTTACAGTGATCCATATCTATTCCTATCATTTTTTTATCTCTTGAAATAATTGAAATATCCGGGCAGTACACCCAGCAGAATTGGCAATCAATACAAAAATCCTTATTAAAAACCGGTTTTTCAATTCTCCAATCAGCAACACTTGCAGAAAAAGAGCTGTTTTGTGAGTATGGGCGGTCTTCTTGGAGTGTACCCGCAATATCTTCTACTGCACCATCAAACGTACGAAGCATCGCTCCGATTTCAAATTCGTCCCAACCTGTATTTGCCATCTATAGCTCCTTATTTTACTTCGTCATATGCGCGCTGTATGGCGATCATATTTGCATCAACAATTTTCTTAGGCAGTTTGTTGAGTATTCTCATCATATTCTCTTTAAAGAATTCAATATCATACATGCCGGATATTTTCATAAAAGCACCAAGCATCGGTGTATTAGGAATAGGACGCCCAATCGTTTCTTGTGCAATTTTAATACAGTCAACCGTGTAAACATTTTTGCCCTCAAGTTTTGGCTGAGAGGCAACAAGTTCTTCTGTACTCATATGTGTTGTGATAATGTATTTTGTATCATCTTTCCCGTTTACCGTCACATCTGTTGTGTATACCAAAGCAGGATCTATAACAAAAACATAATCAGGCTCCATATATTTTTCATGATTCATGATTACTTTATCATCAACACGATTATATGCTGTCATTGCAGCTCCACGTTTTGCAGAACCATAAAAGGCAAACGCCTGTACATGTTTACCAGTTGTAGAAATAACGTCTGCCAAACCTTTCGCACCTGTCACAGCACCTTGGCCTGCACGACTATGCCATCTAATCTCTAGCATAAATTCTCCTTCAATTTTCAAGAAACTTACTTTAACAATTTTTGTCAATTCTTAAGCTCTATTTTAGAACAGACCCACTTAAAGTTAGCTTGATAATATGATTAAGATTAACTTATACTATAAAGTGTCCGGTTTTTCTACTTTTCAGATAACCGATTGCATCCAAAGAATCATTAAATATAATGTCAGAAAACTTTTTTAAACTTTTTTCCTCTTCATAACCACTTAAAACACCGATGGAATTGACACCGGCATTTTTTGCCGACAACAGATCCATCTGTGTATCTCCGATCATCCATATCTCTTTGTTTTTTGTATCAAAACTCTGCAGAGCTTTTAAAATCGGTTCCGCATGCGGTTTGGGATTTTGCACATGTTCTCTGCCGACAAGGACCTCAAATTTATCCATTAATCCGAAGTGTTCCATTAAAATCCGGGAGTATTTTCCTGTTTTTGTTGTCACTATTCCCAAAGATGCAAACGCGGCTGCCGCTTCTACAGCCTCTTTCGCATTTGGCAGGAGTTTTGTTTTTTGCGTGGAGATTTCTCTGTAATGCTCTTTGTAGGTAGTGACAAAGTCCAAAACAAGTGCTTCATCCACCCCGAGTTCTCTGTACATTACATCCAAAGGATGTCCGATAAGCGCCTTTATCTGTGCATCATCGGGTACAGAGAAGCCGTGCACTGCAAAGGAGTTGTGAAAACTCTCCAAAATTGCCTCTGTAGAGTCTATAAGTGTACCGTCCAAGTCAAATAATATTATCACGTCAGTTCTTCTCCCATTGTATGTAGTTGTGCCATATACCGCTTTGTGCCGGTTTTATATGCTTTATCTTTTTGTTCACAGCCGTAATGGCATTTGGAATATACAAAAAAAGATAAGGATTGTCATCTGCAATGATTTTAAACATCTTTCTCCACAGCCGTCCCAGTTTTTTTCTCTCAATCGTCGCCTGTGATTTTTCTATCATGGCGTCTATTTCACTGTTGTGATAACCTACAAGGTTAAAACCGCCCGGTTTGTCACTTTTTGAGTGCCAGAACATATAGGGGTCGGGTGTAGGCGAGAGTCCCCAGCCCAAAAGAACCGTGTCAAATTTATGCGGAAAAACCACCATATTTAAAAAAGCCTGCCATTCCATGACTCTCAGCTTGACAATTACACCGGCTTTTTTGAGCTGATACTGCAGTATTTCTGCCGCATACGGACGAATGGAGCTGGCATTTGAAGTGGCTATCTCAAAAGTAAAGGGATGGTTTGCATCATATCCTGCCTCTTTTAAAAGTCTTTTTGCCTCCTGAATATTTTGCGTCGGCGCTTTAACATCAGGATTAAAGGCAATGGTTCCCGGCAAAAAAGGACCCGTGCAGACCTTTGCATGTTTTAAAAAAAGAATGTCGATGAGTTCCTGTCTGTCAATCGCCAAAGAGAGTGCACGTCTGATTTTGGGATTTTGAAACTTCTTTTTTCGCAGATTAAACCCGAGATATGTATAGGAGAGAGTGATTTTTTCATATATATTGAAATTTTCAAAAAATTTCTGTGTCAGCTGTCTTTCATAGACGAAAGGCTCTACACTTCCGATATCCAGTTGTCCTGATTTAAGCATCAAAAATCTTGTCATTGCATCACCGATAACATGAAAAGAAACAGTATCTATCTTTGGTCTGCCCTCAAAATACGCATCAAAAGCAGAAAGCTCTATGTTTTTTGAGTATTCAAGACGTGTCAGCCTATAGGGACCTGTACCTGTCGGATGTGTATTAAAAGAGGCGTTCATCAGGTTTTTTTCGTTTTTTAAAATATGTTCGGGGAGTATCCCCATCATCCATGTCTCAAGTGCTTTAAAGTAGGGTTTTGTATATCGTACTTCTATCTTGTAGTCATTGATAATCCTGACACTTTTGACAAAACGAAAATCTGAACTGTAAGGCGAAACTATTTTATCTGAGAGAAGTGTTTTATAGGTAAAGAGCACATCCTTGGCAGTGAATTTTTTGCCGTCATGCCACAAAACATTTTTTTTGAGTTCAAAAACAAGTGTCTGTCTGTCTTTAAAATAAAACTTCTCTGCCAAATCCCCTATAATCTCTTTGGAATCTTTGTCATATTTGACAAGCCCGTTAAATATAAAAGAGCTTATTTCCGAGGAAGAAGAATCTGTCGCCAAAACAGGATTTAGCCTTGAAGGATTTGACGATGTGGCCAGATGCAAGGTGGCTCCGTTAAGAGTGCCTAAGAAAAAACTCAAGGAAAAAAAAAGAAAAAAAAACGTCTTTGCCATTACTGTACAACTTTACCATTTACAGTGAGTCTGCTCTCTTTAAACACTATGTCAAAATAGACACTCTGCGCATCCTCTTTTGCATAGGATACAATCACCGCTGCCGCAGGAGTATCTTCTATCATTTTGAGATAGAGTGCCTTTGCCAGGCTGATCTTCATATCTATCTGCACATTTGCAAGAAGCAACAGAGGCGACATCTTGAGTTTTTTGGCAAAATCTTTGTCCTGTGCTATTTTCAAATCACTTTGAATTTTCATACTGCCAAGTTCTTCAATGCTGTTGAGTGTTATATTTTCAAAAGAGAGGTCCGACACCTTTACATGTAAACCATGTGCAAGCATTCCAAGCAAGGCCTGCTGCCTTATCTGCTTTGACTGTGCGAGTAACTGCGAAAACTTTTCATAGCTTTGTTTGTCCAAACCCTCAATAGCGATATCGCTGTGCAATGCTTTAAGAGAAAAGTCTAATTTATTTGTGTGAAATACCAAAGTATCTATAAAGCTTTTGGAATGTAATGCCACTTTGTCATCTTTTTCAGAAGCAGAGGACGCCATATCCACATTATCAAGAGATATATTGATATCATCCTGAGAATTTTTCATCAAAAACCTGATTTGAAATACTTCAGTATCCGTTGTATAGTGGGAAAAAGATGCAAATTCACTCCTGTTTTGTAAATTATTTATCTCAAAAGAGAGTGCATTTGCAGCATCTTCTAAAGCAAGTTTCATTGTCTGTATATGAAAAGTCAGCTTTTGTGCTGCAAAAATGTTTCCCTCTCCGCTGAACCTGGCACCTTCTAACTGCATACGCACATTTGCATTCTTTTTCACACTGTAATGTGCATCTATATCTTTGACAAAACCGTTAAAATCATTACTGAGCACATTATACTCTACATGATACAAAAGCCCTTTTGCATCAAGAAAGTCACTGAAATATCTGTAGGCCTGTGGATTGTTTTTTTTCATCTCCTGCATAAGCGTATTTGCAAGCTGCAAAGGATATACCTCTACAGTCACAGCCTTTGAAAAGGGGATATTGCTGTAGGCGACATCTGCGCCTATTGTCGCGCCTTGAAAAACTTTCTCTACAGCCGGCGGCACTGTTGATTTTGTGTAAAAACGTAAATAGTTTTGCAGTGCCTGTGTATCTTGCAAAACAAATTCAAAATGCTGTTTTGTGTTAAGATAACCGGTCTCTTTTGTACTCTTTTTAAGTACCAGACCCTGTGACTGCAAAACCTGAATATTTTCATCTATAAGTTTTTGCATGAAACTGTTGCCGAGAAACGGAAAAAGAAGAATTATGAGTATAGTAAGTAGTGTTAGAATGAGCGTTGTTTTTTTCATAGGAATACCTGCTTTTTTATGGAACAGACATTATATACTAATAGAGTTAATTTATTTTAATATGTACTTTGCAAAGAGGAGATAAAAAAGAATTTTACCAATGCAAAAAGCATTGATAAAAGAAACGAATTAACGTTTAGAGAATTGGCGAGAACGACGAGCTTTACGCTTACCTGGTTTTTTACGTTCAACAACACGTGAATCACGAGTCATCATACCTTCAGGTTTAAGCATTGCTTTTAATTCTGGGTTGTATGCTACCAAAGCACGAGAAATTCCGTGACGAAGTGCATCTGCCTGACCACCGAAACCACCGCCTAAAGTAGTAGCAACGATATCAACATTTGTTTCTTGTTTTGTTACAACAAGTGGCTGTTTTACACGAAGTTTTTTCGCTTCAAGTCCACCTAACCATGCGTCTATTGAAAGACCGTTGATAGTGATTTTACCAGTTCCTGGAGTTAACCATACTTTTGCTACAGAGGCTTTACGACGACCTGTTGCATATATTTTATTTGCCATATAATCAGTCCTTATTTAGCAATTTGTGCAGTGTGAGGGTGTTCAGCACCTGCATAAATTTTTAATTTTTTAAGCATTTTAGCACCAAGCTTTGTTTTAGGAAGCATACCGCGAGTTGCTAATTTGTATAGTTTCTCAGGGTTCTTTTCTAAAAGCTCAGTCATTTTAACGCTCTTTGTGCTACCGAAGTAACCAGAGTGAGAAAAGTACTCTTTATTTGCTATTTTTCCAAGACCGTTAAATTTTGCCTTAGAAGCATTGATGATAACTACATAGTCACCACAGTCGATATTAGGAGTAAAACACGGTTTGTTTTTCCCACGAAGTATAGTTGCTACTTCAGTGATCATACGACCGAATGTTTTACCCTCAGCATCAATCAAAACCCATTTTTGATCGATTTGTTCAGGAGTTGCAATTTTTGTAAATTTCATTCTCGAACCCTTCAAGTAATTTTATTTGATGGAAGTATAACTGCATAAACTTATAAACAACTGAATTTAAGTCATTTATAAGCTTTGTCGATTAGGGTTTCTCTGCTATAATCTTGTAATGAAAAATTATCTTATTATACTTTTATTCTCCTTTACAACTGTTTTGGCGGGCACTCTCAACATTGCAACTGCGGCAAATGTCAGTTATGCCCTTCCCCGGCTGATAAAAGAATTTCAAAAAACAAATCCGCAAACAAAAATACAAATGACTACAGGCAGCAGTGGAAAACTCACAGCACAGATAATGCACGGCGCACCTTATGACATTTTTCTCTCTGCAAATATGGCCTATCCAAAAAAATTATACGAAAAAGGCTTTGCTCTGACCAAACCTATTGTGTATGCCCGGGGTGCGCTTGCTCTTTTTAGCACAAAAAAAAGAGAGTTTTCTCAGGGAATTGCGCTGGTTCTTGACAAAAATATCAGAACAATAGCCATAGCCAATCCGCAAACCGCACCTTACGGAATAGCAGCGCGTCAGGCACTGCAAAACGCCTCTTTATACAGTAAAATCAAAAAGAAACTTATTTACGGAGAGTCTGTCGGACAGACTGTTGCCTATGCAGTCACGGCAGCTGATTTGGGTTTTATCGCTAAATCTGCACTCTTTTCTCCTAAAATGAAACAGTATAAAGAAGCTGTCAATTTTAAAGATGTCGATCCTAAACTCTACACACCCATTGCACAGGGCATTGTTTTGCTCAAGCATGCCACAGACAATGCAGACGCACAATCTTTTTACACCTTTTTACTCTCACAACAGGCAAAAGAGATTTTCAAAGCCTACGGATACAGTGTACAATGAATACAATTACAGCAAAAGTAGCAGCAATCCAAACAGTACAAAACTTACATATAGTACACTTTACATGTAATGAGAGTACTCTGGGTATGATGAGCCTTGAATTACCAAAAACACTCACACGCAACACAGAAGTTCTCCTTACATGTAAACCCACAGCCATTGCCATCGCAAAAAATCTCCAGGGAGCGTTGAGCCATGCAAACCAGTTACATGTAACGGTGCACTCCATTGAAGTCGGAGAGCTCTTGTCTGTTGTAGTATTACAATTTCATGACGATGTTTTAGAGTCCATCATCACAAGCGATTCTTTAAAAAAAATGCAGTTACATGTAGGGGAATCTGTCATCGCTCTGATAAAATCAAGTGATTTGTCACTCAAGGAGATACTCTCATGAGTTTTGAACCCTTTATACTCTCCTTCAAACTTGCGGCTTTGACAGCTTTTATTCTCTTTTGTATCGCCCTGCCACTTGCATGGTTTCTCTCGCAGACAAAATCACGGACAAAACCTTTTTTAGAAGCCCTCACTGCTTTGCCGATTGTTTTGCCCCCTTCTGTTTTGGGATTTTATCTGCTTTGGGCATTTGCATACAGCTCCCCAATCGGTCACTTTTTTGAAGAGACTTTTGGTGTCAAACTTGTTTTTTCTTTTACAGGGCTTGTTGTGGCAAGCTGTTTTTACTCTTTACCCTTTATGGTACAGCCTCTGCAAAACGGTTTTGAGAGTCTTAACAAAAATATGCTTGAAGCCAGTTACATTGCCGGCAAAAGCAAATTCCAAACGCTGTTTTTTGTCGCCCTGCCAAATATGAAACCGGCGGTACTGACTGCCGTCATTGTTACTTTTGCCCACACGGTCGGAGAATTCGGCGTTGTCTTGATGGTAGGCGGCAGCATACCGGGTGAGACAAAGGTAGCCTCTGTTGCCATTTATGAAATGGTGGAAAATATGGACTACACTGCCGCACATATCTACAGCGCCATAATGGTAGGCATCTCTTTTATAGTGCTTCTGAGCGTTTACATCTTTAATGCCAGACACAACAGAAGGTTTGGATTATGATACATATAGATGTCACAAAAACGCTCCACGGAGCCGAGGGCATTATGCCTTTACATGTAAAGCTTAGCATAAAAGAGGGCGAGTTTGTAGCGCTTGGCGGAAAAAGCGGCAGCGGAAAAACAACTCTGCTTCGCATCCTCGCAGGACTTGAAGAGGCTGAAGGAAGCATCACTGTACAAAACAGCGTCTGGCTTGATGCAAAAGGTGCTCTGTCTGTTCAAAAAAGAGAAATCGGTTTTGTCTTTCAGGATTATGCCCTTTTTGAAAATATGAGTGTAGAAAAAAATCTGCTTTTTGTCAACAATGACAAAAAATTAGCCGAGCATCTTTTAGCACTGAGCGAACTCTCGAGTCTCAAAAAACGTTATCCAAACAGCCTCAGCGGCGGACAGAAACAAAGAGTCAGCATCTGCCGTGCCTTGATGAAAAAACCAAAAATACTACTGCTTGACGAACCCCTCTCAGCTCTTGACCCTGCCATGCGTACAAAACTGCAAAACGAACTGCTTGTTCTGCATAAAGAGTTCGGTACGACAACCATTATGGTCAGTCACGATCCCAGCGAAATATACCGTCTTGCCTCTCGTGTCATCATGTTACAAAACGGAAAAATCATCAATGACGGCGCACCAAAGGAAGTACTCCTAAAAACACAAGGCAGTCAAAAGTTCTCTTTTGAGGGAGAACTGCTCGATATTAAAAAAGCAGATGTCATCTATATCGCTGTTGTGGCTATAGGCCAGCAACTCGTCGAGGTTGTCGTCAGCTCCACAGAAGCCAAAAATCTCCAAATCGGACAAAGTGTCAGACTCAGTACAAAGGCTTTTGCTCCGACTGTCACACAAAACTAGAATTTTTCTGCACTGCAAACACCCGCCGGCAC